>JALWTH010000267.1 GCA_027082975.1 Paracoccaceae bacterium
TTCAAATGAGCCACCCCCCCGCCCTCCTTGCACAGGCCGAAAACAACGAAGCCCTCGGCTCGCCCTTCACCGCCCGCCTGCTGCGCCTGCTGGCCGCGCGCCTTTCCCCCGGCAGCCCGCTCACCGACCGGTTGTTTCACTGGCCCGGCGATATCGGCCCCGCCGGCGCTTCCCTGCCGCTGCGCCTGCTCGGCGGCCTGCACGCGCTGGTGCTGCGCGGCGCCGCGCCCGCGCTCGCCGCCGCCTTTCCGCCCAACCCCGCGCCCGACGATGCCACGCTCTGGGCCGCCATTGACGGCGCGCTCAGCGACCACGCCGCCTTTCTCGACCGCTGGCTCGACTCCCCGCCGCAGACCAACGAAGTGCGCCGCGCCGCCGCCCTCATCGCCGCCGGCCACTGGCTGACCCACCGCACGGGCCTGCCGATCATCCTGTCCGAACTGGGCGCCTCGGCCGGGCTCAACCTCAACTGGGACGCTTACGCACTTGCCATCGGCGCGCGCCGCTACGGCCCGCCGGACCCGGTCCTTACCCTCGCGCCGGACTGGACCGGCCCGCCCCCGCCCGTGGCGGCCCCGCAGATCGCCGAGCGGCGCGGGGTGGACCTCAACCCGCTCGACCCGTCCCGGCCCGAAGACGCCCTGCGCCTCACCGCCTGTCTCTGGCCCGACCAGCCCGAGCGCCTCGCCCGCATGCGCGCCGCCCTGGCGCTTCCGCCGGCGCCGGTGGAGCGGGGCGATGCCGCGCCCTGGCTCGCCCGGCGCCTCGCCACGCCGCGCCCCGGCCGGCTGCACCTCGTTTATCACACCATCGCCTGGCAATATTTCCCGCCCGCGACCCAAAGCGCCTGCGCCACCGCGCTTGCCGAGGCCGGCGCGCGCGCCAGCGACGCGGCGCCGCTTGCGCATCTCTCCATGGAAGCCGACGGCGGCAAGGCCGGCCCCGGCGCCGCCCTCACCCTGCGCCTGTGGCCCGGCGGGCAGGAAATCGCGCTCGGCCGTGTCGATTTTCATGGACGCTGGCTCGATTGGCAGGCAGGCTGAGCCCGTCAACCGCGAACACGAACGCGAACCCGAACGCGAACAGAGGAGAAACCCATGACCGATACCCCCGGCACCCCCGACATCCCGCAAAAGGCCCCCTATCCGGTCGAGGTCGAGGCGGGCAAGAGCTACTTCTGGTGCGCCTGCGGACGCTCGAAAAACCAGCCCTTCTGCGACGGCTCGCACAAGGGCACCGGCTTCAGCCCGGTGAAATACACCGCCGAGGCCGACAAGCGGGTATTCTTCTGCGGCTGCAAGCACACCCGGAAGGCCCCGCTCTGCGACGGCTCCCACAAGGACCTCTGAGCGGGGGCGGACCATGTCACCGCCGATGGATGCCCCGCTCAACGTGCTCGGCGGCGCGCTCGCGCCCTGCTCGCGCGCGCCACGCACGGGCTGGTTTCGCGACGGCTTCTGCAATACCTCGGCCGAGGATACGGGCAGCCATACCGTCTGCGTGCGCGTCACCGACGAATTCCTCGCCTGGTCCAGATACCTGGGCAACGACCTCACCACGCCGGTCCCCGAATACGGCTTCCCCGGCCTGAAAGACGGCGACCGATGGTGCCTCTGCGCATCCCGCTTCCTGCAGGCCCACGAAGAGGGCTTTGCCCCGCGCGTGGTGCTGGAGGCGACCCATGCCCGGGCGCTGGAAGTGGTGCCGCTCGAGGTGCTGCGGAGCCACGCATGAGCAACAGACGGGGCGGGACCCGCGCGGCGCTATCCGGCCCCCGCCCCTTCTTCTGTTCAAAAATATCCCCGCCGGAGGCCTTAAATCCGCGCGCCGCAGGCGCGCCCCTTGCGCCCCTATCCCAGCGGATCGGCCACCAGATCGTCGATGAACTGGCTCAGCAGTTGCGGCCGGCCGGTGACGCCGGCCTTGCGGTAGATGGCGTTGGTCTGCGCCTTGACCGTGCCTTCGGAAGTATTGCGCAGGGCGGCGATCTCCTGGGTGCTCAGCCCCTTGATGGCAAACAGCGCCACGTCGCGCTCGGCGGGGGTGAGGCCCCATGCGTCGAACCGCTCTTCGAGAAGCTCCATGAAGGCCCCCTGGGCCACGCGCAGCTGCTCTTCGGCCCGGCGCCGGGCGCGACCGGCCTGAACCAGCGCCACCGCCCCCAGCACGATGCCGAGGATCAGGCCCAGAGCGGCGCCGATTTCGAGCAATTCGCGGGTGCGCCAGGCGATCGGCACGGCACGCAGGCCCAGCACCGAAATGACGATATCGGAAATGAAGAAGAAGGCGCAGAGCACCTGCAGGGCCAGAACGGCCAGGACGATCCCTCTTCTCTTCACTTCCCCAGCATTCCCTGTCTGCAACCCGGTCCCGGCAGGCGGCCTGCCTGCCCCTGATCTGCGGCGCGGCTAGTCGTCGCCCCCGTCATCACCCCCGTCATCACCCCCGTCGTCGCCGCCTTCGCCCTCTCCGTCATCTCCCCCGTCATCGCCGCCATGATCATCGCCATGATCATCGCCGTGGTCGCCGCCATCATCACCGCCACCGCCGGACCCACCGCCGGACCCGCCACCCTGGCCACCATCGCCCCCATGGCCGTCATCGCCGCCGGACCCGCCGCCGTCATCCTCGCCATCCTCGTTTTCCGTCTCCGGCTCGGGCGGGGTGGGAATGGTGATCCGCGAAGGCGGCCTGCCGGTGGAAAGCTCCACGAGATAGTCGCGCAGGACTTCGCCGGTGCTCGGATTGATGACGATTTCGCGCCTGTATACCTCGTTCTCGGCGACAAAGCGCATCCGCCCCAGCAGGGTGCGCGAGACGGTGACCCTGGCAAAGCCCTGGCCGCTCAGCTGCGCGATGACCGAATCGCGCAGCGATTGCGCCGCAAGCGGCGTCGCCGCCAGCAGGGCGGCTGTCAGCAGGGGCATGAAGTGTCGTCTTTGCATGTCTGTTCCGCTGGTCTCTTCTCGTGCCCGGCGCCGAACGCCCGGACAAGCGCCCGGACAAGCGCCCCGGGCGGCGCTGCTACCGCCCGGGGCCATGGCTGCGTGCTACGAGTATACGCGCTGGGGAGGCAGCAGCCAATTCCCCTTGTTGACCGGCTCAGTCGTCGTCGCCGCCATCATGGTCGCCATCATCGCCTCCGCTGTCATGGCCGGCACCGTCGTCGCCGTCATCGCCGCCACGGTCATCGCCGCTGTCATGGCCGGCACCGTCGTCGCCGTCATCGCCGCCATGGTCATCGCCGCTGTCATGGCCGGCACCGTCGTCGCCGTCATCGCCGCCACGGTCATCGCCGCTGTCATGGCCGGCACCGTCGTCGCCGTCATCGCCGCCATGGTCATCGCCGCTGTCATGGCCAGCACCGTCCTCGCCGTCATCGCTGCTGTCGTCGTCCCGGCTGTCGGTCGTTGTCGTTCCCGAAGAGCCGTTGCCGCCCGCGGGGCTGACTTCCTCTTTCACCAGGTTGCCGTCGCGGTCATAGACCCGCTCGATCCGGCCGGCATCGCCGCTGGCCTCCACCTTGATCGAGGTCGCCGAAGCCTTCACCTCGACATGGGTATAACCCATATCGACAATATCCCGGATGATGCTGTCCACGATATCGCTGCTCTGGGCGGCGAGACTGCCGGCGGACAGGAGCAGCGCGGTGGCGGTAGCGCCGAGGATGGTTCTGATCTGCATGTCGTGTTCCTTTCGGTTGTCCCGGCCGGAATGGCCGGGGCTGGTGGCTGGGACGCAAATGCGAGAAAGCCCCGCGAGTCCCGATGCCGCCACCAGATAGCGATTCGCCGCCACTTGCCATGTGGCCGGAGTTTATGCGCGGCGGTGTAAACGCAAGGAACCCGCCCATAGACCCGAAGTTTATGGCCGGATGCAGATTGCAGCGGGCGAAAGAGCCGTGAAAGGCCCGGGCGGGGGCGCCGCCCGGGCCGGCGGCTCAGTCGCGGTCGCCGCCTTCGCCGCCTTCGCCCCCGTCATGGTCGCCTTCGCCCCCGTCATGGCCCCCGTC
>JALWTH010000268.1 GCA_027082975.1 Paracoccaceae bacterium
CGACACCGAATATCTCGACGGCCCGTTTCGCTATCTGCGCTCCTGGTGGCAGATCGAGCCGGCCGAGGGAGGGTGCGAGGTGGAATTCTTCGTCGATTTCGAGTTTCGCAACCCGGTGCTGCAGAAACTGATCGGGGTGGTGTTCAACGAGGCCATGCAGCGCATCGTGCGCGCCTTCGAGGAACGCGCGGCGGCGCTTTACGGGCAGCCGGGCAAAGAGGCGCAGGGCCGCCCGCCCGCCGGGTCGCGTGAGGGCGTCTGAGCCCGCCCCCGTGCCTGGGCCGGGCGGGCCGGGAAGGGCCGGGCTGGGGCTGGCCGGGGCGCGGGGCGCGCAGGGTCAGGCGTTGGCCTCGCGGATCTTGTCGGCGGCTTCCTTGCTGTAGGCGATGCCCTTGTCGTCGAACAGCTTGTCGAGCTCGCCCGAAAGCGTCATCTCGGTGACGATATCGCAGCCGCCGACGAATTCGCCCTTCACATAGAGCTGGGGGATGGTGGGCCAGTCGGCATAGTCCTTGATCCCCTGGCGGATCGCGTCATCGGCGAGCACGTTCACATCCTTGAAATCGACCCCCATGAAATTCAGCACCCCGGCCACCCGGGCCGAAAAGCCGCACTGGGGCATTTCCTTTGTGCCCTTCATGTAGAGCACCACATCGTTGCCCTTCACGGTCTCGTCGATCTGCGTCCTTACGTCGCTCATGGTCATTTCCTTTTCTTCGCTTTTTCCGGCATCAATATCCGGGCTTGTTCCTGTGGGTCCTTGGGGACGCGCCATTCGCGCTTGCCCGAGAGGCCCTGGCGGCCGATCCCGGTTTCGGCCTGCATCACATGCATCGGTTCGTCCTGGCCGGGGCGGTCGGGGTCGTCCCAGCGGCGCTGGTTGATGGCGTGGCTGGAGAGCGGGCGGTGGGTGCCGCGCTTGTACCAGGCCTCAAGCCCGATCGCCGCCGCCAGCAGGCCGGCCAGCGCCCCAAGCGCCCAGGCCCAGCTCATTCGGGGGCGCGGGTGGTGAGCGCCAGCGCGTGGAGCGGGCTGTCGGGGCCGTCCATCCTGCCCTTGAGCGCGGCATAGACGGCGCGCTGCTGCTGCACCCGGTTCATGGTGCGGAAGCTCTCGTCCACCACCAGGGCGGAGAAGTGGCGCCCGTCATCGCCTTCGACCCGGATTTCGGCATCGGGGAAAGCCGCGCGCAGCAGGCGCTCGATTTCGCTGGCATCAACACTCATGCGCGTCTCCTTGTATCTCTGACGGATTTAGTCATGTTTGCGCGCAGGCGCAAGGGGCGCAATGTCTCAGTTCGGGGCAGGCTGGGGGCGCTGCCCCCAGACCCCCGGGATATTTGCGGACCAATGAGGATCAGGTGACGGTGGCAGCGAAGCTGGTGTGCCAGAGCCGGGCGAGATCGGCAAGCGGGGCGGAATAGGGGCCGAAGGCCACGGCTTCGCCGGTGAAGCGCCCGACGGTCGCCAGCGGCAGGCCGGCCTGGCCGGCGGCGACCATGAGGGCTTCGGCCTGGTCCCAGCCGGTGGCGATCAGGTAGCGGGCCTGGTCCTCGCCGAAGAGCGTGGGAATGTCGGTGCTGTCGAGCTCTATGCCGATGCCCCCGGCCACGGCCATTTCGAAGGCGGCGAGCGCCAGGCCGCCGTCCGAGAGGTCGGTGCAGGCGCCGATCAGGGCGCGGTGTTCGCGGATGAACTCGCCGTGGCGGCGCTCGGCGGCGAGGTCCACATGTGGGGCATCGCCCTCGGCGCGCCCCCACATCTCGGCCAGAAGCGCGCTCTGGCCCAGGTGGCCGCAGGTTTCGCCGAGGAGCAGGGCGAGGTCGCCTTCGCGGGCGGGGCCGGCGATCATCTGGCCGATGTCGTCGATCAGCCCGACCGCGCCGATAGTGGGGGTGGGCAGGATGCCGGTGCCGTCGGTTTCGTTGTAGAGCGAGACATTGCCGCTGACCACGGGCATGTCGAGCGCGCGGCAGGCTTCGCCAATGCCGCGGATCGCGCCCACGAACTGGCCCATGATCTCGGGCTTTTCCGGGTTGCCGAAATTGAGGCAATCGGTGACAGCGAGCGGGCGGGCGCCGGTGGCGGTGAGGTTGCGCCATGCCTCGGCCACTGCCTGCTTGCCGCCCTCGAGCGGGTTCGCGGCCACATAGCGCGGGGTGACATCGGCGGTGAAGGCCAGCGCCTTGTCGGTGCCATGCACGCGCACCACCCCGGCGGCGGCGCCGGGCGGGGTGACGGTGTCGCCCATAACCTTCTGGTCGTACTGGGTGTAAACCCATGATTTACTTGCGTAATTCGGAGAAGAAAGGATCGCGCGCAGGGCCGTGACCGGGTCCGTTTCCGGGATCGCGCCCAGCGGAGCGGGGGCGGGGAGCTCGGCCCAGGGGCGGTCGTATTCGGGCGCCGAGCCCGCGAGCGTGGAGAGCGGCAGATCGGCGCAGCAGCGGCCCTGGTGGAAGATCTCGAAGCGGTCCTCGGCGATGGTCTGGCCGACGATGGCGAAGTCCAGATCCCACTTTTCGAACACCGCGCGCGCCTCGGCTTCCTTCTCGGGGTGCAGCACCATGAGCATCCGCTCCTGGCTCTCCGAAAGCATCATCTCGTAAGCGCTCATGTCCGATTCGCGCTGGGGCACGGCGTCAAGGTCGAGCCGGATGCCAAGCCCGCCCTTGTCGCCCATCTCGACCGCCGAGCAGGTGAGGCCGGCCGCGCCCATGTCCTGGATCGAGATCACCGCGCCGGTCTGCATCAGCTCCAGCGTCGCCTCCATCAGCCGCTTTTCGGTAAACGGGTCGCCGACCTGCACGGTGGGGCGTTTTTCTTCAATGGAATCATCGAATTCGGCCGAAGCCATGGTGGCGCCGCCGACCCCGTCGCGGCCCGTTTTCGCGCCCAGATAGACCACCGGCATGCCCACACCGGACGCGGCGGAATAGAAGATCCTGTCGGCATCGGCGAGGCCGGCGGCGAAGGCGTTAACCAGACAGTTACCATTATAGGAAGGGTCAAAGCGGACCTCGCCGCCGATGGTGGGCACGCCGAAGCAGTTGCCGTAAGAGCCGATGCCCTCGACCACCCCATGCACGAGCTGGCGGGTCCTGGGGTGATCGGGCGCGCCGAAGGAGAGGCTGTTCATCGCCGCGATCGGGCGCGCGCCCATGGTGAACACGTCGCGCAGGATCCCGCCCATGCCGGTAGCCGCGCCCTGGAAGGGCTCGATATAGGAGGGGTGGTTGTGACTTTCCATTTTGAAAACAACGGCTTGCCCGTCGCCGATATCCACCACCCCGGCATTCTCGCCCGGCCCGCAAATCACCTGCGGCCCCTCGGTGGGCAGGGTGCGCAGCCACTTCTTGGAGGACTTGTAGGAGCAGTGCTCGTTCCACATCGCCGAGAAGATGCCCAGCTCGGTGAAGTTCGGCGCCCGGTTCAGGATACGCAGGATCTCGCCGTATTCGTCCGGGCTGAGCCCGTGCGCGGCGATGATCTCTTCGGTGATTTCCGGCTCTGTGGTCATGGCAGCCCCCTCTGGCGTGGGCCTTTTAGACCGCAGGGCGCGGGAGGGAAAGTTTAAACTTTTGAAGGCGGATTTTGCGAAAGTTGCAACATTATTGCTCCGGATTCACGAAAGTTTAAACTTTTGCCGATACGCTTGGGGTGCGGGTCAGCGGTGTTTGGGCACCACCCATCCGGCCCGCTCTGGCTACAGAACTCGTGCGGGCTGGCGGCGCCCGTGCAAGGCACAGGACGGGCACGGTGGGCCTGGGCTACGACGGTGAGAAGCGCTGGGTGTCCAAGTGCGGCGATGCACCTTGCGGGCTGCGCCGGTTGCCCCGGCGCTCAACTTTCGGCTGTCGAGCGACTGGCGAAGAGGTGGCGGAAGTTACCCTGCGCGGTGCGGGGCAAAGCGCGGCGCGGGCGGGGCGTGGAAGCGCCCTTGGCGGCGCGGGCAGGGTTCGGGCCGATGCGCGGCGCGGGCGGGGCGTGGAAAGCGCCCTTG
>JALWTH010000269.1 GCA_027082975.1 Paracoccaceae bacterium
CTATAGAGCAGAACCGGGGGGATGGGAAGGGGGGCGATGCGCATGGGCGAGAAACCCGGGAGGCGTGTGCCCTCCCGGTTTGGCCATGGCATGACGGGGCGCGACTGTCGCGGCGCCCTGTCCCGGCCACTCGGCCTTCAGCCAGCCTCTGCCCGGCCCGCGCGCCCCGCGCCTCAGTCGCGCGCGATCTGGCCCATCACCGCAAAGCTCTTGATGAAGGGGCCGGCCATGGCCGGGTTCTTGATCATGGCGCCGTAATCGCCCACCTCGAAGCGCAGCTTGCGCCGGGTATAGGCCATGCCCAGCGCCACCATGCCCAGCCCCTTGTCGAGCCACTTGTTCCAGTCGGCTTCGGAGGCGCGCAGGTCCCAGTTCAGCTCCTGGCCGCCATATTCGCCGGCCTCGGTGACCATGCCGTTTTCGACCTTGATGAAGCCGCGCGGGGCATCCTCGCCGATGAAGCCATAGCCGATATTCGAGGTGAAACTGATCCTGGCGAGCGCCTGGCCCAGTTCCGGCTCTGCGTTCCATGCGGTGCCGAATTCCAGCATCCAGTCCTGCGAAAACAATGCAGCCATTCTTTCCTCCCTTCGGGCCGTTCGGGCCTTTCGCTGTGTCCTTTTCGTTGCGTCCGAGCGTCATATAACACATTCGCGATATGTTGTGTATGCCTTTGACGCCGCGCCCGGTTGCCCGGCTCAGGCGGCGCGCTCGGCTTCGATCAGCCGCCCGGCGCCCCGGTAGAGCGCGGCGAGGATCCCGGCCTCGGTGATGCAGAGCCGCGCCGAGGGGGAGATGTCCACGGTGCCGTCGGCGCCGACCGGCGTGTGCTCGCCGCCGATGCCGCGCACCGACAGGCCCAGCGGGCGGGCGATCTCCCTGACGCGGGCATCGGTGCCGCCGCGGGTGAGGCGGGGCAGGGGCAGGTGCAGCGAGGCGCGCATCCCGGTGCCCAGATTGCTCGGACACGAGGTCACGGCGCCGTAATCGGGCGAGCGGGCGAAGCGCAGGCCGGCAAGGCCCTCGATCAGATCGAGCGCGGTCCTGAGCCGGTCGAACACGTCGTTGAGCACCGTGCCGCGCCGCATCGCCATGATCCGCAGGTGGTCCTCTTCGCCGACCCAGATGACAAGGGCCCGGTCGGCCGAGACATAGCAGCCGCGCCCGTGCGGCCAGTGGGCGGCGATCCCGGCGGCCTCCAGGTAGCGGTCGCCGTCCATGGGCTTGAACATCAGATGCGCGCCGACCAGTTCGCGATAGGCGGCCGCGTCGATCTGCTGCGCATGGCCGGGGGTGAGCGAGTGATACGCCCCGCCGAAGCCGGGCCGGGCGATGAGCCGGTCAAACACCGCGATCATGCGCGCTTCGAGGCGCAGGCGGTCGGCGCGCGACATGGCGCCGGGCAGCGGCAGATCGGCCAGGTTGCGCCCCACCCGCACCCGCATCGAGAGCGGCGGCAGGCCGAGGCGGGCGAGGTCGAGCACACCGTCTTCGGGCAGGCCCTCGACGCCGGCAAGGTCCCAGTCGCTCACATGGCGCGCATCCTCGCCGATACGGTGGTAGCGGGCGATCACCCGGGCGAAAAAGGGCCGCAGATCGTCGTAATCGGAGGGCTGGCAGGCATAGCAGCCCACCTGGCTGTCGGGGTTTTCGAGGCCCGAATTCATGCATCTGCGCAGGCGGGCCCGAAGCTCTGGCGTCAGAGAGGCGTACCACTGAGGATCAAAGGCCTGAAGCGCGATGTTGTCCGGGTGGCGCTGTGCGAGGGAAGCCACCCTGTCGGCAAGTTCGTCTGTCATGGCCGGCTCCGCCCCTGCAGGATCATCCACTGGCGATCCTGCCATCAACCGGCGCCGGATACCAGCCCGGAGCGCAACGCGGCCAGCCATGCGCCCACCCGGCCCCATTGCCGCCCCGCCCGGCATGTCGGGCAGGCAGGAGGAGGGGCAGGCAGGAGGAGGGCCGGAGATGTGGTAGCGGAGGAGGGACTCGAACCCCCGACACGCGGATTATGATTCCGCTGCTCTAACCAGCTGAGCTACTCCGCCACTGACATTGGCCGTGGATGTATGGGAGTAGCCGGGGGGCGTCAAGAGGCAAACGGGCGGATTCTGGTGGCTTCTTTCGGTCTGCGGAGGTCTGCGGAATGTCGCTTCGGGGCTGTCGGGTCCGGCCGGGCGAATGGCGCGATTGGCGGTGCGGCCTGTCCGGGTGCCCGCCTGACGGGCTTGCCGGCGCCGCTTGCCGCAGGGGAGGCGATTTTTCTGCGAAAAATCGTGCCTCCGGCGGGGATATTTGTGGCAAGAGGAAGGGGGGATGTGCCCGGCGGGCAGTCTTGCGTCCGGGGTTCCGGCATGTGCGGGGGGATGCCGGCGTCTTGATGCGTGCCGGGGGGCGGTCCGATCCGGGCGCGGGGTCCGTCGGTCCCGGGTTACAGGATGCCGATGGCGGCGAGTTCGCCGGAGAGGTGGGCGGGCAGGCTGTCGTCGCCGGCGCGGTTTTGCGGCAGGTCCGCGGGGGCGTCTTCGGGCGCGAGGTAGCGCCAGCCCTGGAACGGGCGGCGGGGCGCCGGGCTTGTGCGGATCACTTCGCGGTCCATGACGATGCCGCAGCGGCGGATGCCGTCTTCGCCGATCACCTCTTCGAGCCGGAGCACCTTCTGGCGGGCGAGGATCAGCCCCTTGAACACCCAGTAGAGCGCGCCGCCGTTGAGCAGTTCGGCTTCGCGGCGGGGCCACATGCGGGTGACGTGGCGCGGCTGGTAGTCGGGCTTGCCCTTGGCGCGCGCGGCCTGCCAGCGCTCGAGGTCTTCGACCGCGTTTGCGCCCACGCAGAGCTTCACGAGATGTATGGTGCCGGTCATGTTTGCCCCCCCGGATATGCGGCCATTCTATCAGTCTTGCCGGCAGAGGCAATTGACCTGTGCCGTCCCCACGCTTATCAAGGTATCCCGCCCCAGCCAAGGATCCTGCCATGAGCCGCTTCACCGCCCCGATTGCCGAGCAGATATGGGACATGAAATATCGCCTGAAGAGCGCCGAGGGCGAGGCGATCGACCTTTCGGTGGAGGACACCTGGCGGCGCATTGCCCGGGCGCTGGCCGAGGCGCCGGGCGAGGAGGCGCGGTTTTATGCGGCGCTGGAGGATTTCAGGTTCCTGCCCGCGGGCCGGATCACCGCCGGCGCCGGCACCGGGCGCAACGTGACCCTGTTCAACTGCTTCGTCATGGGCACGATCCCCGATTCCATGGGCGGCATTTTCGACATGCTCCGGGAAGCGGCGCTGACCATGCAGCAGGGGGGCGGGATCGGTTACGATTTCTCGACCATCCGCCCGCGCGGCGCGGATGTGAAGGGGGTGGCGGCGGATGCTTCGGGGCCCTTGAGCTTCATGGATGTGTGGGATGCGATGTGCCGCACCATCATGAGCGCAGGCTCGCGCCGGGGCGCGATGATGGCGACCATGCGCTGCGATCACCCGGACATTCAGGACTTCATCAGTGCCAAGTCCGACCCCGCGCGCCTGCGCATGTTCAACATGAGCGTGCTGGTCACCGACGCCTTCATGGAGGCGGTGGCGGCGGATGCGCCCTGGGAGCTTGTCTTTGGCGGCAAGGTCTATCACACCCTTCAGGCGCGCGATCTGTGGAACGAGATCATGCGCGCCACCTATGATTTCGCCGAGCCGGGGGTGATCTTCATCGACCGGATCAACCGGATGAACAACCTCGCCTATTGCGAGAGCATCGCCGCCACCAATCCCTGCGGCGAGCAGCCCCTGCCGCCCTATGGCGCCTGCCTGCTGGGCTCGCTCAACCTGGCGCGGCTGGTGGAAAACCCGTTCGAGGATGGCGCGCGGCTCGACGAGGAGGCGATGCGCGAGCTTGTGGCCACCGCCGTCAGGATGATGGACCGGGTGGTGGATGTCAGCCGCTTTCCGCTCGAGGCGCAGCGGCGGGAAGCGCAGGCCAAGCGGCGCATCGGCC
>JALWTH010000270.1 GCA_027082975.1 Paracoccaceae bacterium
CCTGTGCCGGGGGAGGCGGCGTTCAGTCAGGCCCCGGCCAGCCCGTGCTGGCAAGCCCCTGGTCGTAGGGCAGGGGGTCATAGCGCTTTTTCAGCCCCTCGGCGCGCCATGCCCGAAAGGCCGGGTCGGCCAGATGCGCCGCCACATAGGCCTGTGCTTCGGCGCTCACCGGCAGGTCATAGCCGGCGATGCGCGCGGCCACCGGCGCGTAGAACACATCCGCGAGGCAATAGGCGCCAAACAGCCACGGACCGCCTGAGCCATGGCGCGCGCGCGCCAGCGCCCAGAGCGCTTCGATGCGCGCCAGGTCCTCCAGCACCGCCTGCGAGGGCCGAAACCCCTGCCACTGGCGCAGAAGCTGCATCGGACATTCGCCGCGCAGCGCCCCGAAGCCCGCATGCATCTCGGCCACCAGCATCCGCGCCAGCCCGCGCGCGGCCGCGTCCGAAGGCCACAGCCCGGCCTCGGGGTGGCGCTCGGCCAGGGTCTCGGCCATGGCCAGGCTGTCGCCGACCACCACGCCTTCGGGGCTGCGCATCACCGGCACGGTGCGGGCCGGGGCGAGCGGGGCGAGGTCTTGCTGAAGGGTGCCCGAATAGAGCCCCGTCATGTGGCTGCGGAAGGGGATGCTGAACTTTTCGAACATCAGCCAGCCGCGCAGGGACCAGGAGGAAAAGGCCTGATCGCCGATATAGAGGTCATAGGTCATGGGCGCAGGCTAGCGACTGCGGGCGCATTGGCAAAATGGATAATTATGGGGCTGTCCATCACGATTCTTGATTGATCGCACGCGCGGACCAGCGCGCCCCGTCCCAGTCGAGCCGGGTCAGGGAGAGGGGCGCGATCCGGTGCGCCAGCACCTCTGCCGGCGCGACCCCGAGCGCGCGCTGAAGCTGGGTCAGGATCACCCCGAAATGGGCCACCGCGATGACGTGGCGCGGGGCGGTGCGGTTTTGCGCATCGACCCAGGCCGAGACGCGGGCGGCGACCTCGTTCCAGCTTTCGCCCCCGGGCGCGGCGATGTCGCCGGGGCGCTCCCAGAAGGCGCGCGCAAGCGCCGGGTCGCGGGCAGAGACGGCCGCGAAGCCGAGCCCGTCCCAGGCGCCGAAGTCGAATTCGCGCAAGGCGCGCGCCGGCGGCAGGCGCTGATGGCCGGGGCCGGCGATGGCGTCGGCGGTGGCTCTGGCGCGGCTGAGGTCGGAGCTTGCCAGCAGCGCCTCGGGAGGCAGGGCCGCGCGCAGGCGGGCGAGCGCGGCCTTGTCGGAGAGGTCGGCGGGCACGTCGCGCCAGCCGACGAAGGTCTCTTCGTGGGTCGGGCCGTGGCGGATCCACCACCAGCTGGTCACCGGCCTGGTCACCGGCCTGGTCACCGGCGCGACGCTCATATCCCTGCCCTCACAGCCCGGCCTCCGGCAGCCGGCCCTTGAGCACCAGCGGCAGGCCGGACATGACCGCCACCACCAGCCCCGCCTCGGCGGCAAGGCGCTGGTTCATCTCGCCATGGACCTGCCGGAAGGCGCGCGCCGAAGCGCTGGCGGGCACCACGCCGAGGCCAAGCTCGTTGGTCACCACGATCACCGGCGCCGCGCAGCCATGCAGCGCCTCGAGCAGCGCTTCGAAGGCCGGGCCCGGCTGCTGGCGGCGCTCGATGCGGTTGCTCAGCCACATGGTGGCGCAATCGACCAGCACCACGCGGCCCGGGGCCACGCGCCCGAGCGCCGGGGCGAGGTCCAGCGGCGCCTCGACCACCTCCCAGCCCGCGCTGCGCCGGGCGCGATGGGCGGCGATCCTCGCCTTCATCTCGCTGTCGCGCGCCTCGGCGGTGGCGATATAGAGCCGGGCCGGATGCCAGGCCTCGGCCAGCGCCTCGGCATAGGCGGATTTGCCCGATGCCGCGCCGCCGGTCACCAGGGTAAGCTGTGGCAATTCGGGCCGCATGATCTCTCCTTTTCCACCCCTCTAGCACCGCCCGCGCGCACAGGAAAGGCGCTTGCGCGCGCCCGGCGCCGCGCCCATACTCGCGGCATGGAAAAGCGCCCCGAAACGCCCCCTGAAGAGGCTCCCGAAGAGCGAACTGAAAAGCCCCCTCTCCTGCGCCCCGTCGATGACGAGATGCGCGCGATGGCGCGCGGGCTGCTGGCGCGGGCGCGTTTCGGCGCGCTGGCGGTGCTGGTGGGCGAGCCGCCGCGCCCCTTTGTCAGCCGTATCGCGCTGGGCAGCGACCGCGCCGGGCCGCTCTCGCTGGTATCCGAACTGGCGCAGCATACCGGGGCGCTCCGGGCGCGGCCGGAATGCGCGCTGCTGGTGGGCGAGCCGGGCGAGAAGGGCGACCCGCTCACCCATCCGCGCCTGAGCCTGCAATGTATGGCCGAATTCGTGGCCCGCGATGCGCCGGACTTTGCCCCCCTGCGCGCGGCCTGGCTCGAAAGCCATCCGAAATCGAAGCTCTATATCGACTTTGCCGATTTCAGCTTCGTGCGCTTTCGCGTCGAGGCGGCGTTTCTCAATGGCGGATTCGGCCTGGCTTCGGCGCTCACCCCGGCCGATCTGGGCATTGAACCGGGCGCGGGGCGGGCATAGGCTGGGCCACAAGGAGGCGACATGCTCACGGACAGGACCATCCTGCTGATCATCGGCGGCGGCATTGCCGCCTTCAAGACGCTGGATCTGATCCGCCGGCTGCGCGAGCGCGGGGCGCGGGTGGTGCCGGTGGTCACGCGCGCCGGGCAGGAATTCGTCACCCCCCTGAGCGTGGCCGCGCTGGCGGGCGAGAAGGTGTATACGGAGCTTTTCGACCTCACCGAAGAGGCCGAGATGGGCCATATCGAGCTTTCGCGCGCCGCCGATCTGGTGGTGGTGGCCCCGGCCACGGCGGACCTGCTGGCCAAGATGGCGGCGGGGCTGGCGGGCGACCTTGCCTCGACCCTGCTGATGGCCACCGACAAGCGGGTGCTGGTGGCGCCTGCGATGAATGTGCGCATGTGGGAGCATCCGGCGACCCGGCGCAACGTGGCGCGGCTTGCGGGCGACGGGGTGGCCTTTGTCGGCCCCGGCGAGGGGGCGATGGCCTGCGGCGAGTTCGGCCCGGGGCGGATGGCGGAAGTGCCCGAGATCATCGGCGCGATCGAGGCAACCCTGGGCGCGGGGCCGCTCAGCGGCAGGCATGTGCTGGTCACCTCCGGGCCGACCCACGAGCCGATCGACCCGGTGCGCTACATCGCCAACCGCTCCTCGGGCGCGCAGGGCACGGCGATTGCCGCCGCGCTGCGCGACCTGGGGGCTCGGGTCACCTTTGTCACCGGCCCGGCCGAGGTGGCGCCGCCCGCGGGCGTGAAGGTGGTGGCGGTGGAGACCGCGCGCGAGATGCTCGCGGCGGTCGAGGCGGCGCTGCCGGCGGATGCGGCGATCCTTGCCGCGGCGGTGGCCGACTGGCGCGTGGCGAGCGCTTCGGACAGCAAGATCAAGAAGGAGCCGGGCAGCGGCCCGCCGGTGCTGGAATTCGCCGAGAACCCGGACATCCTGGCAACCGTGAGCCGGATGGGCGCGGGGCGGCCCCGGCTGGTGGTGGGCTTTGCCGCCGAGACCGACGACGTGGTGGAAAACGCCACCAAGAAGCGCGCGCGCAAGGGCTGCGACTGGATCCTGGCCAATGACGTCAGCCCCGGGACCGGCATCATGGGCGGGACGGAGAACGCGGTGGTGCTGATCTCGGAGGCGGGCGCCGAAGCCTGGGAGCGGATGGGCAAGGACGCGGTTGCCCGTCGGCTGGCGGCGCGCGTGGCCGAGGCTTTGGGACAGTAGATTTCATGCCTTCGGCGAGGATATTTCTGGCAAGAGGAAGGGACCTGACATGCCGTTGATCCGGGTGATGCGGGTGGCGGGGGCGGATGCGACGGTGCCGCTTCCTGCCTATGAGAGCGCCGGCGCGGCGGGGGCGGATCTGCGCGCCAACCTCCCCGAAGCGCAGCGCGGTGAGGGGCTG
>JALWTH010000271.1 GCA_027082975.1 Paracoccaceae bacterium
TCCCGCCGGCATTTGCGCTGGATTTCGCGGTGCCGATCACCTTTCTGGCGATGGTCGCGCCGATGCTCAGGAGCCTCGCCCATGTGGCGGCGGCGCTCGCTTCGGTGCTGGGCGCGCTGGCGCTCGCGTGGATGCCCCATGGCAGCGGCCTGCTGGTGGCGGCGCTGGCGGCGATGGCGGTGGGGGCCGAGGTGGAGCGGCAGGTGGCGCGGCGCAGGGCAAGGCGGGAGGCGGGGCAGGAAGCAAGGCGGGAGGCGGGCGCATGAGCATGCCGGCGCGCGAGGTCTGGGCGATCATCCTGGCGCTGGCGCTGGGCACCTTCCTGATCCGCTATTCCTTCCTGGGGCTGATCGGCGCGCGCAGGATGCCCGCATGGGTGCTGCGCCACCTGCGCTATACGCCGGTGGCGGTGCTGCCCGGCCTGGTGGCGCCGCTGGTGCTCTGGCCCGCGGCGACCGGCGGCGAGCCGGAGCCCGCGCGCCTGGCCGCCGCCGCGGTGACGCTGGCGGTCGGCGTGCTCAGCCGCAATGTGCTGCTGGCGATCCTGTCGGGAGGGCTGACGCTTTACGGCCTGCTCTGGCTGCTCTGAGAGGCCCGGCCAGCGCGGCCCGGACCCGGCCCCCGCGCCCGCCCGGATGCGCCCCTCAGATGCCGCGGGTCAGGATATAGCCGTTTTCATTGGGGTCGGTGTCGGAATAGGTCTGGCTGGTCACGCCCGGCAATTGACCGAAGGCCTGCATCAGCTTTCTCGGGAAAAAGGTGCGCGGGATGCTTTCGAAGCCCGGGATCTGGCGCAGGATCGTGCTGACCGACTGGGCGCAATGGCCCTTGGGCACGGCCCCGTAGGCCTCGACCAGGCGGATCGCCATTTCCGCGACTTCCGGGCTGACCACGATATCCTGGCGCACCACGTCATAGGTGATGCGGGCGTGGTAGTCGATGTAGAAGTCCAGCACCGCCGGGGTGATCCCGTAGAGCACGTCGTTGCGCTCCGGGATATTGGGGTGGCGCAGGGTGCCGGCCGGGTCGAACAGCACCCTTTGCGAACCGTTGATCATCAGCCCGGTATGGGCGCCCGAGCCCGAGCGCGTGGACAGGACCGTGAACAGGGTGATCGTCGGCGGCCCGTCATGCACATAGCGCTTGGCGGCGACGAATTCGTCGGATGCCCACCGGCTCTCGGCCCCGCAGGCAACGAGCAGCAGCAGGGCGGCGAAGGAAAGGACGATGCGCAGCATGAAAGTCCCCTTTGCGGAACGGGCGGCGGGTGCAGGCTGGCAGAGGCCCCGGCGCGGTGGGGCGCCGGCGGCCGGCTCAGGCGTTGAACATCGCCAGCAGCACGAAGAAGATCGCCACCGCGATGACAAAGCGCGTGCTGATGCGAATGAATCCCTCGAAGACCTTTTCGTGGTCGCGCACGCTCATGGTGCCGTGTTCGTGTTCGGACATGTCGTTCTCCCTGTCGCGTGGGTCGTTTCCCCCCCCATAACCGATTTGGGCCGGCCTGTCACGACCCGCTTTCGGGTGGGTGAGATGTTGCCCCATGCGTGAGGGGAGGCTTTGGGCTCACCCCTCGCGGCCCTCTGCGCTCTCTGCGCCTTCCGGCAGGCTGGCTCCCTTGCGCGCCTGCCACAGCCAGGCGCCGTCTTCGCGCCGGCGGCGGGTAATGAGGCCCTGCTGGTAGAGGTGGTTCACATGCGCCACCGCCTCGACCAGGGCGAGGCCGTATTCCTCTTCGCCGATCGGGCGTTTGAACAGGGGGGCGAAGCATTCGGCGGCGGTGTGCGGCGTCTGGAGGTGCTCGAGCAGGCGGGCGAGCGCGCCGTGGTGGTTGTCGATCAACTGGCGCATGCGCGTGGGCAGGCCGGTGAAGGGCAGCTTGTGGCCGGGCAGCACAAGGTGGCTCTCGCGGGCGTGCGGCGCGAGGCGCTGGCAGCTTTCCAGCCATTCGCCCACCGGGTCGGCCTCGGGCTCGGTGGCATAGACGCCGAGATTGGGGCTGATCGTGGCCAGCAGCTGGTCGGCCCCGATCACCAGGTCACAATCGCGTGACCACAGCGTGGCCTGCTCCGGCGCGTGGCCGTTGCCGATGCGCACGTCCCAGTCGCGCCCGCCGGCGCGAATCACGCTGCCCTCGCGGATGCGGCGAAAGCCCAGCGGCATGTCGGCGACGATATCGACGAAGTTGAAGGGCCGCTCGCGGGCGCGCTTTTCGTAGATGTCGCGGTCCATCCCGGCGGCGCGCCAATAGGCGAGGGTTTCGTCCACCGGCACCATCTGCTCGTCCAGAAGCAGCATCCGGGCAAACAGCCAGGCGGTGCGGGTGGTGATGAGCTCGGCACCGTGGTCGCGCTGAAACCAGCCGGCAAGGCCGATATGGTCCGGGTGGTGGTGGGTGGCGAGGACGCGGGCGACCGGCTTGCCCTTGAGCGGCCCTGCGAGCAGGCGCTCCCAGGCGGCGCGGCTGCGGCCTGTGTCAAGGCCGGTGTCGATCAGCGTCCAGCCATCGCCATCGTCCAGCGCGTAGCAATTCACATGGTCGAGCTTCATCGGCAGCGGCAGGCGCAGCCAGAGCACGCCTTCGGCGATCTCCACCGCTTTGCCCGCGCCCGGCGGATCGGAAAAGGGAAAGCGGATCGGGGCGCTTTGCGGGCCGCTCAAGGGGCAAGCTCCTCGGGGTCGAGCGCATAGAGCCCGTCGAGCCCCGCGCGCGCCTGTTCCAGCAGCCCCGCATGGGCGGGCAGCAGCCGGGTGAGGTGGAAGCGGGCCAGCGCGCTGCGCGGGCCGGTGCCGCCTTCGGCCAGCGCGCTCGCCAGGTGGTAATGGGCGCCGAGCACCAGCGCGAAGCCTTCGAGATAGGGCGCGGCGCCGGCAAAGCGCGCCTGCAGGTCGGCTTGGGCCACCATGTATTCGGTGGCCTCGCGCAGGGCCTCGGCGGCGTTCCACGCTCTTTCGGCCAGATCCGGCAGCGCGTGGCGGGCGGCCTCGGCGCCGGTGGCGATTTCGTCGAGCAGGCGGCAGGCGGCTTCGCCCCCGTCGGCGAGCTTGCGGCCCACGAGGTCCATGGCCTGGATGCCGTTGGTGCCCTCGTAGATCATCGTCACCCGCACGTCGCGGGCGTACTGGGCGATGCCGGTTTCCTCGATGAAGCCCGCGCCGCCATGGACCTGAATCGCCTCTTGCGCGACCCGGTGGCCGGTGGCGGTGCCGTGGGCCTTGGCGATCGGGGTCAGCAGCGCGGTGCGGGCCTGCCAGTGGGCTTCGCCGGTGGCGCGCGCCATATCGGCGGCCATGGCGGTGGCAAGCGTGATGGCGCGGGTGGCGTAGAGCTCGGCGCGCATGGCGGTGAGCATCCGGCGCACATCGGCATGGTCGATGATCGCGCCGGTGCCCGCCTCGCCCAGCGGCGAGCGGCCCTGGCGGCGCTCCTGGGCATAGGCGAGCGCCTGCTGATACGCGCCTTCGCCCGCCCCCAGCCCCTCGACGCCGACGCCAAGGCGGGCATTGTTCATCATCGTGAACATGGCGTTGAGCCCGCGATTTTCCGCGCCGATCATCCAGCCGGTGGCGCGCGTGTATTGCATCACCGCGGTGGGCGAGCCGTGCAGGCCCATCTTGTGCTCGAGGCTGACGACTTCGAGGCTGTTGGGCGTGCCGTCGGGCAGCACCTTGGGCACGAGGAAAAGGCTGATCCCCCTGGTGCCCGCCGGTGCGCCGGGCAGGCGGGCCAGCACCAGGTGGCAGACATTTTCGGTGAAGTCGTTATCGGCCCAGGAGATGAAGATTTTCTGCCCGGTAATGGCAAAGCTGCCGTCGCCATTGTCCTCGGCGCGGGTCTTGAGCGCGCCCACATCGGAGCCCGCCTGCGGCTCGGTGAGGTTCATGGTGCCGGCCCATTCGCCGCTGATCAGGCGCGGAAGGTAAGTGGCCTTGATCTCGTCCGGCGCATGGGCCTCGAGCGCCTCGATCTGGCCCTGG
>JALWTH010000272.1 GCA_027082975.1 Paracoccaceae bacterium
CGCCTTTCGCCTGGCCCCCGGGCCTGCCCGCCGCCGGCACCGAATCCGCCCGCCGCCCCGCCTCCGGCTCCCGCGATGCGGTTTTAGCGAAAAAAATCGCGGGCTTAGCCGAAAAACGACGCAAGAAACCACGCAGGCTTGTTTCGTCAGATACGATTTCCGCTTATAGTCAGGGCGAAGGCAGCGCGCTCCTGCCAGGCATTTACAGGAATTTTGGGGGGAAACCGAATGATCCGATCGGAACTGATCCAGAAAATCGCTGACGAAAACCCGCATCTCTACCACCGCGACGTGGAGCGCATCGTCGCCACTGTCTTTGACGAGATCATCGAGGCGATGGCGCGCGGCGACCGGGTCGAACTGCGCGGCTTCGGCGCCTTTTCGGTGAAAAAGCGCGATGCCCGCATCGGCCGCAACCCGCGCACCGGCGAGCCGGTGCAGGTGGAAGAAAAGCACGTCCCCTTCTTCAAGACCGGCAAGCTTCTGCGCGACCGGCTGAACGGCAAGGCCTGAGGCCATGTTCCGATATCTGCGCTACGCCTTTCTCGCGGCCCTGGCCGTGGTGCTGGTGACCGTGGCGCTGGCCAACCGCGCCCCCGTCACCCTGCACCTGCTGCCCGGCGAGGTCTCGGGCTTTCTCGGCCTCTCCTGGGCGGTGGAACTGCCGCTTTTCATCGTCATCTTCGGTGCCATCATCGCCGGTATCCTGATCGGTTTCGTCTGGGAATGGCTGCGCGAATACCGCCAGCGCGCCGAGGCCCGCGCGGCCCGGCGCGAGCGCGACCGGCTGGCGCGCGAGGTCGAAAAGCTCGGCGGCCCCTCGCCGGAGCGGGGCGACGACGTGCTGGCGCTGATCGAGTGAGCCCATGACAAGCGTGAAGATCTGCGGGCTGCGCACGCCCGAAAGCCTGCGCGCGGCGGTCGAGGCCGGGGCGCGCTATGTGGGCTTCGTGTTCTTTGCCAGATCGCCGCGCAATCTTTCCCCCGAAGCCGCCCGCGCGCTCGCCGCCGAAGTGCCGCCGGGCGTGGCCAAGGTCGCCCTGGTGGTCGATGCCGACGATGCCACGCTCGACGAGATCGCCGCCCGCGTGCCGCTCGACATGCTGCAACTGCACGGGCGCGAAAGCCCCGAGCGCGTGGCCGAGATACGCGCGCGCTACGGACTGCCGGTGATGAAGGCCATCGGCATCGCCACCGAGGCCGACCTGCCGGCCATTGCCCTCTATGAAAGCGTGGCCGATCAGCTGCTGATCGACGCCAAGCCCGCCCCCGGCGCCGACCTGCCCGGCGGCAACGGGCTTGCCTTCGACTGGCGCCTGCTCGCCGGGCGCAAATGGCACAAGCCCTGGATGCTTGCCGGCGGGCTCAGCCCCGAAAACGTCGCCCGCGCCATCGCCCTCACCGGCGCGGCGCAGGTGGATGTCTCGAGCGGGGTCGAGCGCGCGCCGGGGGTCAAGGATGCGGCCCTGATCCGGGCTTTTATAGCGGCGGCAGAGCGCGCTTAACCGGGCGTTAACCCTGTCATGCGAAGATGGGGACATGGCACAATTACCCCCACATCTCACCCCGGAGAAATGGCTGGCGCAATGGCTGTCCTCGGCAGAGGCCCGCAAGGGCGGCGTGGTCAAGCGGCAGATCCGTGACGTGGAGCGCCTGGTTGGGCGCGATATGTTTCTGCGCGAGTTGGAAAGGCGCGGCTTTCAGGCGGTACAAAACGGACGCCACTTCGTGGTTTTCTGCAATTCGGCGCCGATACGCCGGGTGCGCTGACACGGGCTTTCGAAAGCCCGTGGCAAGGCGTTTCGAAACGCCTTGCCCTTGCCCCGCCGCAATCGCTGCTTTAGGAAAGGCCGGCGCAGAGAGGGGGGCACATGTCCGACGATCTTTTCAATTCCTTCATGAACGGCCCCGACGAGCGCGGCCGCTTCGGCAAGTTTGGCGGGCGGTTCGTGTCCGAGACCCTGATGCCGCTGATCCTCTCGCTCGAGGCGGAGTACGAGAAGGCCAAGGATGACCCCTCCTTCCGGGCCGAGATGGACGACCTCTGGGAGCATTATGTGGGCCGGCCCTCGCCGCTCTATTTCGCCGAGGGGCTGACCCGCCACCTGGGCGGGGCGAAGATCTACCTCAAGCGCGACGAGCTCAACCATACCGGCGCCCACAAGATCAACAACGTGCTGGGCCAGATCCTGCTCGCGCGCCGCATGGGCAAGACCCGGATCATCGCCGAGACCGGCGCCGGCCAGCACGGGGTGGCCACGGCCACGGTCTGCGCCAAGTTCGGGCTGAAATGCGTGGTCTATATGGGTGCGCATGACGTGGAGCGGCAGAAGCCCAACGTGTTTCGCATGCGCCTGCTCGGCGCCGAGGTGATCCCGGTCACTTCCGGGCGCGGCACGCTGAAGGATGCCATGAACGACGCCCTGCGCGACTGGGTGACCAACGTGGCCGATACCTTCTATTGCATCGGCACGGTGGCGGGCCCGCATCCCTACCCGGCGATGGTGCGCGACTTCCAGTCGATCATCGGCAAGGAAGCCAGGGCGCAGATGCAGGAGGCCGAGGGGCGCCTGCCGGACACGGTGATTGCCGCGATCGGCGGCGGCTCCAACGCGATGGGGCTGTTCTACCCCTTCCTCGACGACGAGAGCGTGCGCATCATCGGGGTCGAGGCCGGCGGCAAGGGGGTGAACCAGAAGATGGAGCACTGCGCCTCGCTCACCGGCGGGCGCCCCGGCGTGCTGCATGGCAACCGCACCTATCTGCTGCAGGACGAGGACGGGCAGATCCTCGAGGGCTATTCCATCTCCGCCGGGCTCGACTATCCCGGCATCGGCCCGGAGCACGCCTGGCTGCACGAGATCGGCCGCGCCGAATATGTGGCGATCACCGATGCCGAGGCGCTGGAGGCCTTCCAGCTCTCCTGCCGGCTCGAGGGGATCATCCCGGCGCTGGAGCCCTCCCACGCGCTTGCCCATGTGATGAAGATCGCCCCGGACCTGCCCAAGGACCACCTGATCTGCATGAACATGTGCGGGCGCGGCGACAAGGACATCTTCACCGTCGCCCGCCACCTGGGCTTTGACATGATGGAAGCGGACTGAGTCGGCCGCCGGGCAGAATCGCCGCCCTTCGCCGCTCTCCAGAGCCACCCCGCCCACCGGATTCGCCTCAACCGGAGTTCAATCCTCCCGCCCCGCCCGGCCACCGGGCGGCGCGCCGGCGCGGATGGCCAAAGGTCCATCCGCCGGCCCGAGCCGGGGCGGCCCTCAAAGGCGGGTGAATTTCTCTCACGTTTCCAGGTGGATACGAACGAAGGTGCCATAAACCTGCGTTTATTCGCTTCTGCAGGAGGTTGATGCCACCGGGAGCAAACCTCTGATCAATGGCGCCGAGCGGCAAAAGGGTGTTTGTCTGTTCCCACAGCCGATCACGGCTTGCAAACAATCCACCCGCCGATCACGGCACCAACCCAAAAGGACATGACATGAAATTCAAGACGCTTCTGACCGCTTCGCTCACCGCCGCGCTGCTCTCGGGCACGGCCATGGCGCAGAGCTCGCCCGTCACCCGGAGCATCGCCGACCAGCTCGCCGCTTCCGGCTATACGCAGATCAGCATCACCCGTCACGGCAGCCGCTTCGAAGTGGTGGCCAGCGGCCCCAATGGCACGATCACCCGGACCTATGGCCGCGATGGCTCGCTGATTTCGACGACCGATGGCCCGGACGCCACCGGCACGACCGCCACCGGCACGACCGCAACCGGCACCCGCCACGGCGATGACCGCAATGGCGGCGATGACAACGGGCGCGATGACAACGGGCGCGATGATCATGGCGGCGGCATGGACGGCGACCACGGCGGCAATGGCGGCAATGGCGGCAACGGCGGCATGGACGGCGACCACGGCGGCAATGGCGGCAATGGCGGGGGCGAAGGCGGCCATGACGGGGGCCATGAC
>JALWTH010000273.1 GCA_027082975.1 Paracoccaceae bacterium
GGACATCTGCGCATAAAGCAGCCCCTCGCGCAGTCCCCGGTCGGCCACCGACAGCCGGTCCGTGGGCCAGACCCTGAGCAGCGCCTGCAGGATCGCCGAACCGGACATGATCAGCGCCTGCCGGTCGCGGCCGATGCGCGGATCGGCGCGCCGCCCCTCGGGGCCCGCGCGCAGATAGCCGCGAATCACCGCGTCGATCTCGTCGCTGGTCATCTCCAGCCCGTCCACCTTGTTGCGGTCATAGCGGCGCAGGCCCAGATGGGTCGCCGCCACCGTGGTCACCGTGCCCGAAGTGCCGATGATCTGGAAGCCCTCGCGCGCCTGCTCCTTGTCATAGGGCGAGAAATCCGCCAGCTGCTCCTCGAAATAGCAGCTCATCAGCGCAAAGCGCCCGGCATCGTCCTCCACATCGGCGAACTGGTCGCGCAGGGTGGCCACCCCGAGCGGCACCGAGATCCAGTCCACCACCCGCGCCCGCGGCCCCTCGCCCGCCGGGCTGGCGCGCCCGAGGCTCAGGCGCATGATCGAGCGCGCGCGCTCCTCCGGCGGCACCTGCGACAGGTCGATCCAGACCAGTTCGGTGGAGCCGCCGCCGATATCCACCACCAGCAGCTGCTCGGTGCGCCGGCCCACCAGCGGCGCGCAGGAGATCACCGCAAGGCGCGCCTCTTCCTCGGGCTTGATGATTTCGAGCCTGAGCCCGGTCTCGCGCTGCACGAGCCCCATGAAGTCGCGCCCGTTCAGCGCGCGCCGGCAGGCCTCGGTCGCCACCAGGCGCATGTGCTTCACCCCGTGGCGCTGCAGCTTGCGCTTGCAGATGCGCAGCGCCTGGATGGTGCGGCTGATCGAGGCGCGGCTGAGCCGGCCCGAGCTTTCCAGCCCTTGGCCCAGCTGCACCGACTTGGAAAAGCTGTCCACGACCACGAACTGACCGCCCGCGGGCCGGGCGATCAGCATGCGGCAACTGTTGGTGCCGAGATCCAGCGCCGCATAGAGCGGCCCCGGATCCTTGTGGTCAGGCGCGGGGGGCTCAACCGCTTTCGGGAACGCGCCCGCACCGTCGGGACGCCTGGGCGCCATAACGCCCTCCATTTCGAGTTGCCCCCAAGGTAAGGGCGAAAGGCGCCGCTGGCAATCCCCGCTCATCTCCTTGTTGAAAAGATTTCATCGCCCCGCCGGTAGCGCCGCGCCGTTTTTGTGCGTAAATCGGCAAGGAAGTCGTTTGCACCGGCGCAAGGGTCGAAATCTGTCCGTGGCCGGCGCCGGGGCGCGCGTAAGAGAGGAGCGTGAGAGGAGCCATGCCGGAAGTGACCATCGTCTGCTGGCGCGACATCCCCGCCCAGGTGATCGTCGGCAAGGGGCGCCGGGCGGCCAAGAAGCCGCTCTCGGAGCGCTTCGAGCAGGCCATCGACCGGGCGGCGATGAAGGCGGGCGCCTCCGACACCGATGCCTACCTCGCCCAGTGGCGCCGCGTGGCGGCGGGCAGGCGCGAGGGCGAGGCCGGCGAGATCGCCGCCGCCGAGGCCGCCCGGCTGGAGGCGGAATACGATCCCGCCCGCCTCCGGGCGCTGATTGCAAACGAAGGCCGCGCAGAGGGCTGAGCCTGCGCGGCCCAAACCGGGAGGCAGCCATGGCGCTGTTGCATTTCAGGGGTCGCCACGGCCCGCAGGACAGGACAAACCCCGAGGTCGCGGCCTTTCTCGCCGGCCATTCGATCGAGGTGATGCCGCGCACCGCCGCCAGGGTGGATGATTTCCGCGCCCTCCTGCCCGCGGGCACGCGCGTCTATATCGCCCATATCGCCGGCACGCCGATCGAAGAGATGGTCGCCACCGCCGCGCGGCTCAGCGCCGAGGGCTTCGAGCCCATGCCCCATTTCCCGGCCCGCATCATTGCCGACCGCGCAACCCTTGCCGACTGGATCGACCGCTACCGCTCCGAGGCCGGTATCCGCGCGGCGCTGGTGCTGGCGGGCGGTGTTGCAAATCCGGTCGGAGACTTTGCAAACTCCGTGCAGCTTCTGGATACCGGCCTGTTCGACAAGGCCGGGATCCGGCGCATCCACATCGCCGGCCACCCGGAGGGCAACCGCGACATCGACCCGGACGGCAGCATGAAGAACGTGACGGAAGCCCTTGTATGGAAACAGAATTATGCCGACAGTACTGGCGCGGAAATGGCCATCGTCACCCAGTTCGCCTTTGAGGCCGCGCCGATCATCGCATGGGTCGAAAGCCTTGGCAAACGGGGCATCCGCCTGCCGGTGCATATCGGCATAGCCGGGCCTGCAAAACTGCAAACCCTGATAAAGTTCGCCATCGCCTGCGGCGTCGGCCCCTCGCTCCGGGTGCTGCAGAAGCGGGCCATGGACGTGACCCGCCTGCTGATGCCCTACGAGCCCACCGAACTGGTCGCCGAACTGGCCGCGCACAAGGTCCGCCACCCGGATTTCGCCATCGAAAAAGCCCACCTCTTCCCGCTCGGCGGCATCAAGGCCGCCGCAAGCTGGGCCCGCGCCCAGGGCGGCGGCGAGCCCGCAAGCCCATGCCCGTAGCCCATGCCCGCAAGCCCAAGAAGGAGCAGACATGACCCGCACCATCCTCGAATCCGCCAGCAAAAGCGTCACCATCGGCTTTGACGAGCCCTTCTGCGTGATCGGCGAGCGCATCAACCCGACCGGGCGCAAGCTGCTCGCCGCCCAGCTTGAGGCGGGCGATTTCTCGACCGTCGAGGCCGATGCGCTGGCGCAGGTCGCCGCCGGGGCCAGCGTGCTCGATATCAATGCCGGGGTGGTCTACAATTCGAACCCCAATCCGAACCAGACCGAACCCCCCCTCATGCGCAAGATTATCGAGCTTGTTCAGGGACTTGTGGACGTCCCTTTATGTATCGATTCCTCGGTGCCGGCAGCGCTGGAAGAGGGGCTGAAGGTGGCGAAGGGCCGCCCGCTGCTGAATTCGGTCACCGGCGAGGAAGAGCGGCTCGAGGCGATCCTGCCGCTGGTGAAGAAATACAACGTGCCGGTGGTGGCGATCTCCAATGACGATACCGGCATCAGCGAAGACCCGGACGTGCGCTTTGCCGTGGCGAAAAAGATCGTCGAGCGCGCCGCCGATCACGGCATCCCGGCGCACGACATCGTGGTGGACCCGCTGGTCATGCCGATCGGCGCCATGGCCACGGCCGGCCAGCAGGTCTTTGCCCTCGTGCGCCGGCTGCGCGAGGAGCTGGGGGTGAACACCACTTGCGGCGCCTCCAACATCTCCTTCGGCCTGCCCAACCGCCACGGGATCAACAAGGCCTTTCTGCCCATGGCGATCGGCGCCGGCATGACCAGCGCGATCATGAACCCGGTGGCGCTGCCGGTAAGCCGGAAGAAAATCGCCGAGAAACGCGCCGAGGTCGAGGCCGCGGGCATCGTGCTGCCGCCGGAGATGGATGACGAGACCTTCGTCACTCTCTTCGGCATGGGCTCGACCAAGGCGCGCCCGGGGGGCGAGATGGAGGCGGTGCGCGCGGCCAACCTGCTCACCAATCACGACCCGAACGGGGCGGAATGGATCGCCTTCAACGCCGCCGGCGGCAAGGCCCAGGGCGGGCGCGCCGGGCGTTCGGGGCGCGGCGGGCGCAGGCGCAGGGGGCGCGGGTGAGGAAAATTTACCGCGCATTAACCGCTTTCATGCCAGGCTCGCCCCATGAGACGGGAAGTGATTCGACAAGAGCCCATCCGCCAGGACCCGGAGGGATGGATCCGGCAGGTCTTTGCCGCCCAGGCGGTGCGAAAGGGCGGCGTGATCCGGCGCGCGGTGCCCTGGGTGGAGCGCGAAATCGGCCGCGAGCGATTCGTGCAGGAGGTGCGAAGGCGCGGCTTTCACATGATCGAATGCGGCGGGCAATTCGTGGTGATCTGCAACCGCGCCGGCCTGCGCGTGGTGTGCTGAAACCGGCGGCGCTGGCC
>JALWTH010000274.1 GCA_027082975.1 Paracoccaceae bacterium
GCAGTAAGCACCGGACTTTGCAGTCGTTTTTCCCTTTTTGCTGGAGGATCTGACACCGGCTGCGCCTGGCGTGGGGCTGCGGGTGGTGGTGGTAGTGGCGTTGCTGCTGGTTTGCGGCGGGGTTTGCTCAACGGGCGCGGGCTCCGGGGGCGGGGGTGTCTCGGCAACGGGCGCAACCTCCGCCGCCGTCTCCTCCATCGCTTGCGTTTCCGGCCTTTCCTCCATCGCCTGCCCGGCCTCGGGCGTTTCCTCGCGGGCGCTGTCCAGCTGCACCACGTTGGCCGGTGTCACGTCGCGCATGGCCGACTCGTCGAGCGGCGGCGACAGGGCGGCGACGTGTTTCACCCCTTCTTCGCGCAGCAGCCTCTGCACCCCGCGGATGGTCATGCCGTCTTCGTGCAACAGCTTGCGGATGCCGCCGAGCAGGGCCATGTCGGCGGGGCGGTAGTAGCGCCGCCCGCCGGCGCGCTTGACCGGCTTGACCTGGGCAAACCGGCTCTCCCAGAAGCGCAGCACATGGGTGGGGACGCCAAGCCAGTCCGCCACCTCGCTGATGGTGCGGAAGGCTTCGGGGGACTTCTGGGTCATCTGGTCTGCCTGTCGCTCAATGGACGGGCGCCGGGAAACGGTGGGCAAACGCCCCGCTCGCCGGCTCCCCGCTTGCCCCGGTTAGTTCCTGTTGCCCTGCACCACGCGTTCCTTCATCAGGTGCGAAGGCCGGAAGGTCAGCACCCGGCGCGGCGAGATCGGCACTTCCTCGCCGGTCTTCGGGTTGCGGCCGATGCGGGCATTCTTGTCGCGCACGCTGAACGTGCCGAAGGAAGAGATCTTCACCGCCTCCCCGCGCACCAGCGCATCGGAAATGTGCTGCAACACGCTTTCGACCAGCTGCGCGCTCTCGTTGCGCGACAGGCCGACTTCGCGGAATACCGCCTCGCTCAGGTCCATTCGTGTCAGGGTCTTGCCACTCATCCTTCATCCCCCCTGGGTTTTCGTACCATAGGAAGAATTGATTTTCCGAGTCAATAACAATGGCTTGCGAAATGCAACCAATCTGGCCCGGAGGCTGGCGGGGCGCTACCAGCGCAGCACCAGCGCGCCCCAGCTGAGCCCGCCGCCGATCGCCTCGGTCACGATCAGGTCGCCCTGCCTGAGCTTGCCCTGCCGGTGGGCCACGGACATGGCCAGCGGGATCGAGGCGGCGGAGGTGTTGCCGTGGTCCTGCACGGTGACGATGACCCGCTCCATCGGCACGCCCATGCGCTTTGCGGTGCCCTGGATGATGCGGATATTGGCCTGGTGGGGGATGATCCAGTCCACGTCGTTATCCGACAGGCCGGCCTTGCCCAGGGCCCGGTGGGCGGTCTCGGTCAGGCGCTCGACGGCCTTGCGAAACAGTTGATTTCCCAGCATTTTCACGACGCCGGTCGTGCCGGTGGTGGAGGGGCCGCCATCCACGTAGAGCATTTCGCGGTCGCGCCCGTCGCTGTGAAGGTCGGCGGCGAGGATGCCGCGGTCCGCATTGGTGCCGCTGAGCGCGCGCGCCTCCAGCACCACCGCGCCAGCGCCGTCGCCGAACAGCACGCAGGTCGCGCGGTCGTTCATGTCGAGCAGGCGCGAGAAGGTCTCGGCGCCGATCACCAGCACCCGCTCGACCTGGCCCGAGAGGATCAGCGCATTGGCATTGGTCAGCGCGAAGATGAAGCCGGCGCAGACCGCCTGCACGTCGAAGGCAAAGCCCCTTGTCATGCCGAGCGCGCGCTGGACCATGGTGGCGGTGGCCGGAAAGGTGAGGTCGGGGGTGGTGGTGGCGAGCACGATGGCGTCGATGTCGCCCACCTCCATGCCGGCATCCTCGAGTGCGGCGCGCGCGGCGCGGGTGGCCAGCTGGCTGGTGGTCTCGCCCTCGGCGGCAAAGTGGCGCCGCTCGATGCCGGTGCGGGTGCGGATCCATTCGTCGGACGTATCGACGATGCTCTCGAACCAGCTGTTGGGCACGACGCGCTCGGGCAGATAATGCCCGACCCCGCGGATGACGGCCCTTCGGGTCATGCTCCGGCCTCCTTCTGGTCCTGTTCGCCCGGATTGCCCGGATTGCCCGGATTGCCCTGCGCGTCCGGTGCGCCCCGGCCCGCATCCTGCCTCGCATCCTGCCCCGTATCCTGCCCCGCGCCGGCCACGTCCGCGGCCGTGGGTGCATGGGCAACCCGCGCGGCGATGCGGGCGGCAAAGCCGGAGCGGGCGAGGTCGGCGGCGAGCTGCACCGCCGCCGCGACTCCGGTGGCGTCGGCGGCGCCGTGGCTCTTGATCACGGTGCCGTTCAGCCCCAGGAACACGCCGCCATTGACCCGGCGCGGGTCGATGCGCCGATTGAGCCGCCTGAGCGAGGTGAGCGCCAAGAGGGCGGCGATGCGGCTCAAGGGCGTGGCCCTGAACGCCTCGCGCAGGAAGTCGCCGATGATGGTGGCGGTGCCCTCGCCGGTCTTGAGCGCCACATTGCCGGTGAAGCCGTCGGTGACGATCACGTCCACCCGGTCCGAGGGGATGTCGCCGCCCTCGACGAAGCCGAGATAGTCGAAATCGGCCTTGTCGGCGGCGCGGGCGATGAGCTCGCTGGCGGCCTTGAGCTCGGGGCGGCCCTTGTGCTCTTCGGTGCCGACATTCAAGAGGCCGATTCGCGGCCGCGCGAGCCCCAGCCCGTTACGCGCATAGGAAGCGCCCATCAGCGCGTATTGGGTCAGGTCGCATTCGTCGGCGCGCACATCGGCTCCCACGTCGAGCATGATGTTGAAGCCGCCCTTGTTGCGCGAGGGCCAGAGGCAGGCGATGGCGGGGCGGTTCACGCCCTTGAGCTTGCGCAGGCGCAGCATGGAGACCGCCATCAGCGCGCCGGTATTGCCGCAGGAGACGGCCACCTCGGCCTCGCGGTCGCGCACCGAGTCGATCGCCGACCACATCGAGGTCTTCTGCCCCTTGCGCATCACCTGGCTGGGCTTGTCCTGCATCGAGACCACTTCGCGCGCATCGCGGATCTCGACCCGCCCGGCCAGCGCCCGGTGGCGGGCCACAAGCGGGCGCAGCTCCTCTTCGGGGCCGTGCAGGACGAAGCCGGTCTCCGGGTCGCTGGCGGCGACCGCCTGCAGGCCGGCGACCACGGTGGCCGGGCCCCGGTCGCCGCCCATGGCGTCGACCGAGATGATGATTCGCCTGCCCGCGGCGGCAGCGGCGGTGCGTTGTTGCGTATCCTGTGCGGTGCCGTCTTGCATATCGCTCTGTCCCTTCAGCCAAGGGTATCAGACATGCCGGGCACCTGCGAGGGCAAAGATGCGGTCGGGATACGGCTTACGCCGCATCCTCGTCGTCGAACAGCGCCTCGTCGATCATCGACACCACTTCGCGGTCGTCGTAATGGCCGCAGGAGGGGCAGACGTGATGCGGGCGCTTGGTCTCGCCGCAATTGGAGCATTCCTGCGGGTTGGCCGCCACCAGCGCGTCATGGGCGCGGCGGTTGTTGCGGCGGGATCTGGAAACCTTGTTCTGTTGGACAGCCATGTCTCAACCTTTGCGTTCGGGGGCGGATCGCCCGATGGGTTCGGGGCGCTTCGCCCGGTCGGTTACGGGATTTCGCACGCTCTTACGCCAAGGCGCAGGCCATGTCCAACCCCTATATGTTCGGAGTGGCGGGAAAATAGGGAGATTTGCGGCTTTTGCAAGCGGTTTTGTCGCGTTTCGGAAGCTGGCCGGGCGGATCGGAGCAATCACTGCGACTCTTCGCCCTCACCCCCGGCCAGCGCGTCGCGCAAGCCCGCGAGAGAGGCAAAGGGGCGCGCATCCTCGTCGCGCATCGGCGCGGTGCCGGGCGGGCCGAATACCGCTTCGCCCAGCTCCGCCCCCTCGGCGCGCGGCCAGGCGGGCATGGCCAGCGCCAGCGCCTCGGCGAGCACCGCGCCCAGGTCGATCTCGCGGCCGAGCGGCTCCTGGCTCACGTCTTCGGGGATCTCCACCTCGTCGCCGGTCGCTTCCGGCATCTCGGCGCGCCAGAGCCGGCTGACCGGCTCGTCGATGCGGGTGGTGACCGGCTGAAGCGTGACCGAGCAGGGCTGGGTCAGGGTGGCGCCGAGCGTGGCCTCCAGCCGCCAGTCGCGCGCGCCTTCGGGGCTGAGCCGGCCGCGCAGGGAAACCTTGCGCAGCCCGTCGAGGCCGAGCATGGCGCGCAGGGCCTCGAGCGCCTGGGCGTCCGGCACCAGATCGACCGCGCGGCTGGCGGCGCGCTTCAGGGTGGCGACCGGCAGGGCGTGGCTGAAGGCAGGCGCATCGCTGGCGGGGCTGTCGCTGGCGGGGCTTTCGCGCTCTGGAGAATCGCTTCGGGGCATGGCGGTTTTCATTTCTTGAAGGCTGGGCTATCCTTCTGTAAGCCGATACGGGCAAGAGCGCAAACAGGCAGGGGGCGTCAGGGCATGTCGATGGGGATTCGCCAAATGGTCAGGCTGCTGGGGGCCGTCGCGCTGGCGCTGGCCCTTGCGGCCTGCAGCGCCACCTATCGCGACCACGGCCATATCCCGCCGCAAAAGGCGCTGGACGCAATCATGGTCGGGGTCGATACCCGCGACACCGTGCGCGCGGCGATCGGCGCGCCGGGGACTTCGGGGCTGCTGACCAACTCGGCCTGGTATTATGTGCAGAGCCGGTTTCGCCAGGTCGGGCTGAAGGAGCCCGAGGAGGTGGACCGGCAGGTGGTCGCGATCAGCTTCGACGACAAGGGGCTGGTGGAGAATATCGAGCATTTCGGCCTGGAGCGGGGCCGGGTGGTGGTGCTGTCGCGCCGGGTGACCGAGAGCAATGTCAAAGGGATCGGCTTCCTCAAGCAGCTGTTCGGAAGTGTCGGGCGGGTGGACGCTTCGAACCTGCTGTAGGGACGGCTCGGACCGGCTCAGTCGCTGCGCTCTTTGCCGGATTCGGGGCCGGGTTCGGTATCAGCGGCGGAGTCGGCGTCGGGCTCGAAATCCAGCGCCACGCCGTTGATGCAGTAGCGCAGGCCCGTGGGGGCGGGGCCGTCCTCGAAGACATGGCCCAGATGCGCCCCGCAGGCGCTGCAGGTGACCTCGGTGCGAATCATCCCGTGGCTGGTATCGGGGCGCTCGGCGATGTTTTCGGCCACGGCCGGGGCGCTGAAGGAGGGCCAGCCGCAGCCCGAATCGAACTTCGCCTCCTGGCGGAAAAGCTCGGCCCCGCAGCAGGTGCATCTGAACCGGCCCGGCGCTTCGGGAAAGCCCGGATGCGAGAATGGCCGCTCGGTGGCGCCCTGGCGGGTCACCCGATAGGCAAGCTCGGACAATTGCGCGCGCCACTGGGCATCGGTCCTGGCAATTTTCTTCATCGGCGGCCTCCTAGATGTGGTCTTGGATGTGGTCTTGGCGCGGGCAATGTTTCATATTGTGCGCGCAAAGCCCATACAAAGAGGCGTGAAGCAGCGGAGGCCGGGGTGCCCGAGGAGGTCTTTGAACGGGGCAGATACCGTGCCCGCCTGGCGCGAGGCGCGGCCGATCTGCGCGCCGCCCAGGCGCTGCGCTACCGCGCCTTCATCGACCCGGGGGGCGGGGGGCTCGACCGCGACCGCTTCGATGCGGCCTGCGCGCATCTGCTGGTCGAGGCCGAAGACGGGGCGCTGGTGGCGACCTGCCGGCTGCTGTCGCTGGCGCGCGGGGCCGAGATCGGCCGCTCCTATGCGGCGCAGTTCTATGACCTCGCCCGGCTCGAAGCCTATCCGGGGCGGATGCTGGAACTGGGCCGCTTCTGCCTGCGCCCGGGGCTGCGCGACGGCGAGATCCTGCGCACCGCCTGGGCGATGCTGACCCGGCTGGTGGATCGGGGCGGGGTGGAGATGCTGTTTGGCTGCTCCTCCTTTCCGGGCACCGATCCGGGCGCGCATCTGGCCGGGTTTGCCATGCTCCGGGCGCGCAGCCTCGCCCCGGCGCGCTGGGCGCCGGGGGAGAAGGCGGCGGAGCTGTTCCGCTTTGGCGGGCTCACGGGGGTCACGCCCTCGCTGCGCGCGGTGCCGCCGCTCCTGCGCACCTATCTCGCCATGGGCGGCTGGGTCTCGGATCACGCGGTGATCGACCGCGCGCTGGGCACGCTGCACGTCTTTACCGGGCTGGAAGTGGTGGCGGTGCCGGCCAGCCGCGCCCGCGTCCTCAGGGCGGCGGCGCGGGGTCAGCTGCGCCGGGCATAGCGCGACGGTTCGATCTCGGGCGAAGCGCTCGTGCCGGCCTGCCGCCCGCGCCCTGCAACAGCCGCAAGATAGGCCCGCCGCGCCACCAGCCGGCACGGATCGGGCTCGAAGGGCGCCGGGGCCGGCCCGCCGAAGCGGTAGCCCAGCACCTCGACCTCCCAGCGGCAATGGGCAGCGACGATCTCGCGGCTCTCGGCATCGTAGAAGCGCGTATAGTCGCGCGAGGCGGCGGCGCGGCTTTCCGTTTTTACCCGGATATCGGCCACCGAGGCCGGCGGGTCGAGCCCGAGGCGGGCGGACAGGGCGGCAAGGTCCCGCTCAAGGCGCTCATAGCGCAGGATCGCATCGGCGACCGCCACATCGCCGATGGAGTAGAGCCGGCGCTGGGAAAGGTCGCGATCGGCGTTGATCCCCAGCCAGCGCCGCTGCCAGCCGGGGCGCGCCGCCCGGCGCAGCCAGGCGCGAAAGGCGGCGATCTGCTCGGGCAGCGGGCGGGAGCGGATATCGCGCCCGCGCATGGACCAGTAAAAGGCGGAAACGGCGCGGTCCCACGGGTTTCGCTCGACGGTGAAGACCGTATAGCCGCCGACCCGCGCGCCGAACAGATCGAGCGCGGCGGTGACCGGCGCGTGACCGTAGAGCAGCACCGGGCGCAGGCCCCGCGAAAAGCCGCCGAAGACGCGGCTGTCGCAGGGCGGAAACAGGCGGCCGCTGGCCCTTTCGCGCTCGCTCTGGCGGGTGGCGAAATCGCTCGGGCTCAGATAGCGCGCCAGCACCGCCTCCAGCGCGGAGCTGGCGACCTTGCGGGTGCGGACGAAAATGAACTTGTGGCTGTGACTGACAATCATGAAAGGGATCAGCATCTCTGTCGATCCCACAGACTTTCAGTCCCGCCGCGCCGAGCCTAGCCGCTGGCCGGGCGGGAGTAAAGGGGGCAGGGAGGCGCGATTGACCTTTGCGCCCCCATCGCTTACCCCGCGCCCATGGCCCGCGCTCCGCTGCTGCAATTGTCCGACATCTCGCTCACCTTCGGGGGGGCGCCGCTTCTGGACGGGATCGACCTCGTGGTGCAGCCCGGCGACCGGCTGGCGCTGGTGGGGCGCAACGGCTCGGGCAAATCGACGCTGATGAAGCTGATGGCCGGGCTGGTGGAGCCCGACCGGGGCGCGCGGGTGCCGAGCCCGGGCGTCAGCATCGGCTACATGGCCCAGCACCCGGACATGGCGGGCTTTGCCACGCTGGGCGATTTCGCCGCCGCCGCGCTGGCGCCGGGGCAGGAATACCGCCTGGCGCAGGCGGCCGAGGGGCTGGGGTTTGACCCGGATACGGCGGTGGCCACGGCCTCGGGCGGCGAGCGGCGGCGCGCGGCGCTGGCGCGCCTGCTGGCCGAGGAGCCCGGGCTGATGCTGCTCGACGAGCCCACCAACCACCTCGACATCCAGGCCATCACCTGGCTGGAAAACCGCCTCGCCCAGAGCCGCGCCGCCTTTGTGCTGATCAGCCACGACCGCGCCTTTCTCAGCGCGCTCAGCCGCGCCACCCTGTGGCTCGATCGCGGCGTGCTGCGCCGGCAGGATCGCGGCTTCGAGGCGTTCGAGGCCTGGCGCGACAAGGTCTGGGCCGAAGAGGACCTCGCCCGCCACAAGCTCGACCGCAAGATCAGGGCCGAGGCGCGCTGGGCGGTCGAAGGCATCTCCGCCCGGCGCAAGCGCAACCAGGGCCGCCTGCGCGCGCTTGAGGCGCTGAGAGCCGAGCGCGCCGCCGCGATCCGCCGCCAGGGACGGGCGGCGATGGCGCTCGAATCGGCACCGAAATCGGGCCGCAAGGTAATAGAAGCCAAAGGAATTTCAAAGGCTTACGGGGAAAGGGTGCTCCTGCGCGACTTCTCGGTGACGATCCGGCGCGGCGACCGGGTGGCGCTGGTCGGCCCCAATGGCGCGGGCAAGACCACGCTCTTGAACATGCTGATCGGCCGCGAGGCTCCCGACAGCGGCGAGGTGCGGCTGGGCACGGGCATCGAGCTTGCGCTGTTTGACCAGAACCGCGCCGCGCTCGATCCGGAGGCGAGCCTGTGGGAGACGCTCACGGGCGATGCGGAGCTTGGCGTTTCGGGCAAGGGCGACCAGGTGATGGTGCGTGGCAGCCCGCGCCATGTGGTGGGCTATCTCAAGGACTTCCTGTTCACCGAGGCCCAGGCCCGCGCCCCGGTGCGTTCGCTCTCGGGCGGCGAAAAGGCGCGCCTGCTGCTGGCGATGCTGATGGCGCGGCGCTCGAACCTGCTGGTGCTCGACGAGCCGACCAACGATCTCGACATGGAGACGCTCGACCTGTTGCAGGAACTGCTGGGCGAATATGACGGCACCGTGCTGCTGGTCAGCCACGACCGCGATTTCATCGACCGGGTCGCGGCCACCACCATCGCCATGGAGGGCGACGGGCGCGCCACCATCTATGCCGGGGGCTGGTCGGACTACCTGGCCCAGCTGGGGGCGGGCGCGCCGACGGTGGGAGAGCGGGCGGAAGGCAGGCCAAGGCACCGGAAACAGGAGGAAAAGCCGCCGCGCGAAAAGCCTGCGCGAGTCGGTCTCAGCTTCGTCGAGAAGCACCGGCTCGAAAACCTGCCCGACGAGATCGCGCGCCTCGAGGCCGAGATTGCCCGGCTGGAAGACTTCCTCTCCGACCCGGAGCTTTTCACCACCGCCCCGGGGAAATTCGAAAAGGCCAGCGCCGCCCTTGTCGAGCGGCAGGCAAAGCTGGCGGCGGCCGAGGAAGAATGGCTCGAACTCGCCGCCCGGGACGAGGCCGGGCGCGGCGGCCCGGGCGCGGGCTGAAGGCGGGCGGGGCCGGGCTGGACGGGGTCGTTACTGCGCCGGCAGGTGGATGTTGAAGCGCGCGCGAATGGCGCGCTCGGTGGCCGGGTCCAGGGCGGCGGCGGATGTGCCGGAGGGGGCGGCGAGGATCTCGCGCTTGCGCGCGCTGGCCCGGGCCACCAGGTCGGGCCTGCCGTGCTCTTCCCATTCTCCCGGGGTCGATCGGTCCGCCAGATCAGGGTAGAGATACTCGCTCTGCATCAGCCGGAGAGTCTGCTGCGCCCCCAGGTAATGGCCGGGCCCCTCCAGGCAGACCTCGGCCATGACGTCCAGCGCCAGGGTATCGTCGTTTACCTCGATCCCGCGCAGGCAGCGCAGCGCCTGGCCGATCAGGTCATTGCCCAGGATCAGGCTTTCGTGGCAATAGCCCAGCAGCGAGGCATGCATCCCCGCCGCTTCGTAGACCATGTTCAGCCCGGACAGCCCCGCCAGCAGATTCGAACACATCTGCTCCCAGCCCGCCTGCATGTCCGGCAGTTTGGCATCGGCAATGCCGGCGGCGGCTCCGCCGGGGAGATCGTAATAGCCGTGCATCTGGGCCACCGCCGCGGTGAGCAGGGCCTGTTCGCCCGAGCCGCCGGACATGGCGCCGGTGCGCAGGTCGGACACGAACGGCCAGGTGCCGAAAATCGCCGGATGCCCCGGGGCCATGGCGGTGACATAGACCAGGCCTGCCAGGCATTCGGCAACTGCCTGCACCACCGCGCCGGCGAGGGGGGCGGGCGCCGTGGCGCCGGACTGTCCGGCCGACAGCAGCAGCACCGGCATGCCGCCCGTGATGCAGGCTTCGAGCACCTGGCAGGCTTCGGTGGCGAATTTCATCGGCGGCACGACGAAACAGATCGAGCAGGAGGCAAAGGGGCGGGCCCGCCATTCCGCTTCGGAGCCGGCGACCATGTGCAGAAGCGAAAGTCCGTCGGCAACGTGGCCTGCCTCGGCAAAGGAAATGCCCACATGTTTGGTAGTGCCGGTGCAGGCGGCGTGGATCGTGTTCAGGTCCATCTCCCGGCTGTCCGCAATATCCCGGCAGATCATGGGTCTTTGGAAAAAGTGTATGTTTTCGAGCTTGTCTGCGATTCTTGCGGCATCATGCAGGTCCTGCACCCCGGTTTCGCGGTAGATTTTCCCATCGGCATCGACCAGGTGAACGGCCGCTCCGGCGGTCCCGAAATGCACCTTCGAGGCGGTGAGGTCGAGGTCGTGTTCGCTCCTTCGCCCATGGAGCCGGATGTTTCGCCCGGCCAGGGCCAGGGCACGCTCCACGACACGACGGGGGAAGCGCAGCCGGTCGTCCGGGCCCAGCATGGCTCCGGCGCCGGTCATGATTTTCACCCCGCTTGGCGGCGCGCCGCTCAGCCCGATCCGTTCGAGGGCGGTCAGGGCGGCTTCGTGGATCCGGTCCATCTGGGTCTGCGTCAGGGGGCGGTATTGTCCGCCCGCCATTCCGGGATGGACCGGCCGCTGATGTCGGGGCAACGGGTCGGAGCGGCGTTTCTTTCTGGCTGCGCGGCCGCCCGAGCGGCGGGGGGTGGGGTCGTCTGCGGGCATGGGGTTTCCGGTGTGATGGGCCGGTATGATGGGCCGGTATGATGGGCCGGTGTGATGGGCCGGTGCGAAGGGCTGGTGCGAAGGGCCGGTGCGGTGGGAAGAGGCTTGTTTGGCGCGGCTTGGGCGCAATCACATGCCCGGTCGGCCGCGGGCCGCGCGTCCGCGCGTGGCACCTATCGTATGCACGAGGATTTTTATCAGCCAGCCAAATCTGTCCATCTGCGTCTCCTGACGATGATCTGACCGCATGGAAAGGAGCCGGTCTGTTCTGTTTGCGCCATCATGTCGCTTCTGGCCCCGGGCGGTGCAGCAATCATGGCCGGGATTGTCCGATCGGGCCGGAACAGGGCCGGAACAGGGCCGGGAACAGGCCGGAACAGGGCTGCACCGGAAGGGTCGGGCCGGATTCCGGCCCCGAAGACAGCCGGATTGCGGCCGGTATCGGCATGGAAACGGATCGGGTGGTATCGGAGGGGGCCGGGCCGTTAGCGGGAGGGGCGGTGCGGCGCCAGGTGCGGCGGGTCGGTTGCTCTCCGGCGGCACGGCTCATGTCATGCGTTCCGGTTTCGGGCAGAGAGCGGTTGTCCGGGTATTCGGGCCAGGGGCAATACAGCCGCCATTGCGCATCCGCCGGTCCGGTTGTCGCGGTGGCTCTTGCGCGGATTCCGGTGAAGCCGGCAGCGCGCCGCCATTGGCTCAGAGCCAGGTAATGTCGTCTTCGTCGTCGCCGTCCTGCGGGTCCTGGCCCTGGTCGGCTTTTGCAGCGGCAAGAGACCGGAACAGCCGGGTGCGCAGCGAATCCAGCTTTACATGTCTGGACAGGCTGGCATGTTTCGCGCGCACTCCCTTTACCGGAGAGGCCGTCGCCGAGAGCAACCTGGAGAGATCCTCGAGGGTTTGCTGGATCCGGTCGATATCCTGCAGGACATGCAGTTCTTGGGCTAGGTCGGGATGGTGTGCGCGCTCCAGAAGCCCGGAAATCACCCACTGGATTTCCGCGCAGCTGCGGGCCGAATGCTCCAGCTCGCTGGCCACGGCGCCGAGCACAAGATCCATCTCGCAGGCGATTTCATCGCTGCCGGCCTGTGCGATTTGGGGAGCGTTCTGCATCAGAGTCGTCCGACGATTGCTTCTATCGCCTTGCGCAGGTCATCCGGCTGGAACGGTTTCTTCACCAGATTGTTCATGCCCAGTTTGCGGCCGGTTTCGATGATTTCCCGGTCCGCCTTGCCGGTGATCAGCAGAAAACCGACCCCCTTGGTCTGGGCATTGGAGCGCAGAGCATGGAGAAGTTGCAGGCCGTTCATCCCTGGCATGTTCATGTCCGAAATCACCAGGTGCACGGGCCAGGCGGCGATTTTCTTCAGGGCCGTGGGGCCATCCGCGGCGCTTTCGACCTGGCGTATGCCGAAGCCGTCCAGGGCCTGGGTGATCAAGCCCCGTGAGGTCGACATGTCATCGACGACGATGGTTCTCAGTTGGTCACGAAGGGCCATGTTGATCCTTTCTGCTGCACAGCATTCACAGAGCGCCCGGGGTGTCGGTGCGCCGGTAGGTTGTCATACCCGCGGGTGACAGAAGATCGAGATAGTGCTCGGAGACCCGCTCCGAGTGGCCCAGAAACAGCCAGCCCCCGGGATGCAGGATCCGGGCAAAGTTCTTCCACAGTTCCTGCTGGGTTTCCTCGTTGAAGTAGATGACGACATTCCTGCAGAAGATCACATCGAACTTTCCCTGCATGGGCCAGGGTTTGAGCAGATTGAGCTCCCTGAAGGAAATCAGCCGCTTCAATTGTTGCGAAGTTACCCATGTCGTGCCTGTTCCGGTTTTCTGGCGGGTGAAATATTTCTCCAGCAGCTCCGCGGCAACGCCGGAGACCATGCGCTCGTCATATGCGCCGCGGCGGGCAAAGGCGACGACTTTCGGGTCTATATCCGAGGCAAGGATGCGCAGGTCGGCCTGTTCGGGCAGGGCGTAATTTTCGAGGATCGACATGGCTATCGTATATGGCTCCTGGCCGTTGGAGCACCCTGCAGACCAGATGCGTACCCTTTGCCCGGCCTCGATCTTCTTGCGCAGACCCGGCAGGACTTCCTGCACCAGTCTTTCGAAATGGTGGTCCTCGCGAAAGAAGTGGGAAACATTAGTGGTGAGCGAGGAGATCATTTCGCGCCGTTCGTCGCTGCCCTCCGGGCTTTCGATGAGGCTGCAATAGGCTTCGTAATCGGCAAGTCCGAGCGCCCTGAGGCGCCGGGCCAGGCGGGTATGGACCATGGCCATCTTGCTGGGGGCGATGTCCAGCCCGGCATCGGCAAGGGCGATTGCCGCGATCCTCTCGAAGGCCTTTTGGTCCAGCTTGGGCCTGGCGCGGCCAGGGCTTCCCGGACGCCGTGCCGCGTGATGGGGCGTTGCGATGTTCAAGCTGCTTCCTCACGGTTTGGCGGCATCACCGCATCGAGGTCGAGGATCCGGATCATCCGGTCCTTGACGATGGTCAGGGCGGAAACGAAGTTACGCTCCACATCTGCCCGCATTTCCGGCGGGGTCTGCATCTCGTGTTCCGGTATCGACAGGATATCGGACACCGCATCCACCATCAGGCCGAATGTCCGGTCTTCCACGGCGACGACGATGATGACATTGCGGGATTCGTCCAGGTCGGTTTCCATGCCCAGCCGTTTGGCGAGGTCGATGATCGGCAGGACGGTTCCGCGCAGGTTGATCACGCCGCGCACGTAGTTGGGCGAGTGGGGCAGGGAGGTGGCGCTGGCGCCGCTGCGGATCTCGCGCACCGACATGATGTCGACGGAATAATCCTGGCCGCCGACGAGGAAGGACAGGAGTTCCTTTTCCTCGGCATCAACGGGCGTGACGGATTCGTTCACTTCTTCTGTCATGGCGATTCATCCTGCTTTCAGTTCCGGGGAAGATTGGGGGCGGGTGCAGCCGCTGGCTTCGCTGATCAGGTCGAGCGGGTCGAGGATCAGGGCGATCTGGCCATCGCCGAGGATGGTAGCCGCCGCGATGCCGGGCACATGGCCGTAGGAATCCTGCAGCCCCTTGATCACCACCTGGCGTTGATCCTCGATCGAATCGACGACCACGGCGGCGCGTTCGCCATCGTCCTGGGCGATCAGGAGAATCACGCTGTTGGCGTAATCCGCGAGCGGTTCCCGGTAGCCGAGCTCGGCGCCGAGATCGAGCAGGGGGACGAAGGTGTTGCGGATATTGACCACATGGGTATCCGGGCCGAAGGGGCGGATGTCGTCGGGGCCGAGCGCCAGGGTCTCCTGGATGACGTTGAGCGGGACGACCAGGGTTTCGTCGGCGACCCGGACGATCATGCCGTCGAGCACCGCCAGGGTGAGGGGCAGGGAGATGGAGAAGGTGGTGCCCTTGCCGGCGGTAGAGGCGATGCTGATCCGTCCGCCGAGGGCCTGGATGGCGCTGCGCACGACATCCATGCCGACCCCGCGCCCGGAGAGGTTCGATATCTCGCTGGCCGTGGAGAACCCGGGCAGGAACAGCAGGTTGTCGATGTCGCTGTCGCTCAGTTGCAGGTCCGGGTCGATCAGGCCCTTGTCGATGGCGATCTGGTGGACGCGCTCGCGGTTGATCCCGGCGCCGTCATCGGAGACCTCGATCACCACGCGCCCGGAGCGGTGGGAGGCGTTGAGGGTGATGATGCCTTCGGCGCTCTTGCCGGCGGCGAGGCGTTTTTCGGCGCTTTCCAGCCCGTGATCCACGGCGTTGCGGATCATGTGGGTGAGGGGGTCGGCGAGGCGTTCGATCACGGTCTTGTCGATCTCGGTATTCTCGCCTTCGGTGATCAGGCGCACTTCCTTGCCGACCGCCGCCGAGGCTTCGCGCACGATGCGGGCCATGCGCTGGAACAGCGACTTGACCGGCTGGGCGCGGATCATCATCACGCTTTCCTGGATGTCGCGGGTCAGCTGCAGGAATTCGTCGAGCCCGGTGCGCACCGGGGAGTTCGGCGGCAGGCCGGCTTCCTCGACGCTTTGCGACAGCATGGCCTGGTTGATGACGATTTCTCCGACCAGGTTGACCAGCCGGTCGATGCGGTCGAGGTCCACGCGGACGGTGGCGCGCGGGGTAGCCGCGGCGGGCTTCTTGGCGCTTGTGGATTTGGTGCCGGCGGATTTGGCGCCGGTGGATTTGGCGCCGGCGGATTTGGTGCCGGCGGATTTGGCCTGCGGTTTTCCGGTCTTATTGTCCGCGGGAGGGGCGGCGGGTTTTTCTGCCGGCCCGGCCGTGTCGGTCGGTGCTGCCTCAGGGCCGGAGGGTGCGGC
>JALWTH010000275.1 GCA_027082975.1 Paracoccaceae bacterium
CCCCCTTTCCAAGGGCAAAAGGCCCCTGAGATGAAGCGCCTGCACCGCCCTGCGGGTCCGGCGGATTTGCTCCCTGAATGCGTTGCAAGACCTTGAAATAGATTACTATTCCTGCGGTCTTGCGCCTTTTCAGGAAGCAAATCTGCCGGACTGTGAACGTGGGATTGATGGGGCCTGAGCCTAGGCGGTATCGGCGTCGGCGGCGGCAAGGGCAGTGGCCAGCTCGCCATAGCCGGTGAAGCGGCGCTCATAGGCGAGCCCCAGCCGCTCGGCGGCCTGGCGGGCCTTCTCATCGAGGGCGGGGCTGTCGGTCTGGGCCAGATAGACCAGTTTTTCGTAATGGCCGAAATAGGCGTCGCGCAGCTCCGGGTGGCGGTCGAGCCCGAGCGGGCGGATCACGAAGGCTTCGAACTGGCGGGCGAGGAAATCGGTCAGGTAGAAGGTGGCGATTTCGCTTTCGCCATGGGCGGCAAAGGCGGCGTTGCCCTCGAAGAAGCTGTAGCAATGCGGGCCCTCGATCATCTCGATGCCGAGCCGCGCGCAGGTGGATTCGAGGCGGCCGCCGGTGCCGCAATCCGCATAGGCGCAGAAAATCTTTTCGTAATTGTTCCGGTGCCTTGCGACGAGTTCTTCAACTCCCGGCGCGATCCTTTCCGGGCTGTTGTGCCAGATCGCCGGCAGGCAGGCGAGGGTGATGTGGTCCCAGCCGTTGAGCCGGATCAGGGCGGTGATCTCGTGGGCCAGCGCGCCGCAGGCGATGACCAGCAGGCGGCCCTCGCCGCCGGCATCGAGCCCCTCGCGGGTCAGCCTGTCATCGTCGAGCCTCACGGCTTCACCGCCCGGATGGCGAAGCGGCCGGGCGCGAGCGGGCAGGGGCCGTAGCTTTCGAGGATTTCGCCCGCAAGCCCCAGCCCCTCGACGATCTCGAGCGCCTCTTCGGGGGCAAACAGGCGCAGCTCGTGCAGCTCGATCTCGCGCCCCCGGGCGGTCTCGACCTGGATCTTGCGCAGGAGGTCGCGGCCGGACTTGCGCGCCCGCACCGAAAGCCGCCAGCCCTTGCCGCCGCGGTCATCGTCGCCTTCGGGCGTGTCCGGACCGGGCAGGTCGAAGAAAATGAGCCCGCCCGGGGGCAGGGCGCGGGCGAGGCGGCGGATGGCCGGCGCCAGGGAAGCGGGCTTGTAGGCCAGCACTTCGCCCAGGGCGGTGGCGGCGGTGGTCTGCGGCGGCGGGGCGACATGCTGGGCGCTGTCATGGCGCACCCGGAGCCCGCGGAGCCCGCGCGCCTGGGCAAGGCGGACGAATTCCTCGCTGATATCAATGCCTTCTCCTTCGATGCCGGTCTCGATTGCATGGGCCAGCCAGCGCCCGTCGCCACAGCCGATGTCAAACAGGCAGGGCCGTGCGCTGGCCTCGCCGATCTGCGCCGCCAGCCAGGGCCAGGCCGGGGCGAAGCGGTCGGCAAAGGCCTCGGCATGGATGCGGGCGAGCAGGGCGCCGTAGATCTGCTGGCGGGGGCGGATGCGCATCGTGTTCATCTCGAACCGCTCCCGTGCAGGCCGCGCAGGCCGCGCAGGGCGATGCCGGCGAGCATCAGCAGCGGCGCCACAGCCCTGAATGCCGCTCCGCCCGGCGCTTCGGCGCCGATGGCCGGGATCCCGATCCGGATGCTCAGCCCCGCCGCTGCGATCAGCAGCGCCAGCAGCACGAAATAGCTTCGCCGTGACATGTGTGTTTCCCTCTGTGTTCCTCCCCGGGCCAGAGAATGGCGCCACGCGGCGCAAATTGGAAGGGCAATTGGAAGGGTAAAGGAGCGGCAGCGGGGCGTGACGGGGCGCGATCCGGGCCGGTTCTTTCGGTGTTACGGGGCCGGAATGCCGGGGCAGCGGCCCGGCATCAGGCGCAGGATCCGGCCGGCGGGATCGTCAAGGATCGTGCTGCCCAGGCTTTCCAGAATGCGGGGCTCCATTTCCGGGTAGCTTTCCCGCTCCGCCTGGCCGAGGATGACGTAGCGGATATTGTAGCGGCGGGCGATGGCGCACAGCAGGGCCGGGTCCGTGCTGGTGTAAAATGCCCGCACCCGTTCTGCCCGGGCATGGGCCGCTTCGCCGTCGCCGCGCCAGAGCCATTCGTGATTGGCCCAGCCGATCACCGTCGGCAGGCCGGTCATGGCCGAGACCCGGCCGGTGCTGCCGAAGGCATCGCCCGAGGCTTCGACGATCGCTTCGCCCGGAGCCAGGGACAGCCTGCCTGCCGCCTCCACCAGCGCCCGCTCCGCCCCCAGGAAGCCCAGCCCGTCGAGGCTTCGGATCACCGAGGGCGGGCGGAACACATGCGGCGCATAGGCAAGGGTGGCGACCATTGGCAGGGCGGCGAGCATGGCGCCGGCAAACCATCTGCGCCCGCGCCCGACGGCCGGCGCCAGGGCGGCAAGCCCGGCGATGAAGAGGAGGCTCTGGGCCCGGAAGGAGAGCTTGAACATGGTGTTGGCCCGGGCGAGGTCGAGGGCGTAGATGTCGCGCATGACGATTGCTTCGGGCAGGGCGATCAGGGCCAGCGCGGCGGTAAACAGCACCGCCACCCCCAGGAGTTCGCCCGGCCGCCGGGAGGCGCCCGTGGGGCGAAGGACCACCACCAGCGCGAACAGCGCCAGCGCCGGCAGGGCGTGGCCATAGAGCGCCGCGATTTGCCAGAGCGGGGTGCTGGCGGGGGCGGCGACGATCCCTTTTGCAAAGGGCGTGAAATGGCCGGAGAAGGGCGCGGCGGTCACAAAGGCGGTCCCCGCGGCCAGGACTGCCGCCGCGCCGAGGCGGTCGAGCCGGTGCCGCAGACGTCCGGTGGGCCGCACCGCCAGGACCAGCGCGACCAACAGCGCGACCAGGCCGAGGATCGGCGCATCCCAGCTGTTGACCTGTACGCAGAGTCCCAGCACCCAGCCCAGCGCCGCGACCTGCATGAGGTCGAATCTCTCCCCCCGCAGGCCGCGGGCGAGTATCGCCAGGATCAGCATCAGCCCGAGGAAAAAGACCGGCGTGGCCGCCACATGGGCATGGAGGTCGCCCACCGCGAAGGCATAGGCCGGAAATTCGGTAAAGGCCTTGTCGGCGACGGGTGGGTCGAAGCCGATGAAGCGGGTCGAATCGGGGAAGTAGAACGCCTCTTTCGTGGTCGGCATCCACTGGCGCAACAGCGTGTAGAGCACCGAGTGGAAATTGCCCCCATACAGGGTCAGGGCTGCCGCCGCGCTGCCCAGCAGCCGGGCCACCCACTGCCCGCCGGCCATGGCCAGCCCCGCGGTCAGGCGCCAGCTGCCCAGGCCGGCAAGAGCAAAGAGCATGGCCATGACGATCTGATAGGCCTTGTCCGCAGGCGCGGCGGCGATCCTTCCCCAGACCGCCGCCATGGCTTGCCCGACATAGTAGTAATTCACCGTCTTGCCGGCATACCAGACGTCTTCGGGAGGCATCCAGCTGGCGCGCATGGCGGCGCTCAGCAGGCCCATATCGGTGAATTTCTCAAGCCCGGTGAGGTCGGCATTGCCCAGCCGCTGGGCGAGCCCGAGCCAGGTGAGGGCGATGACGGCAAGGGCGGCTGCGAGCGCGTCCGTCTTGTGCCCCGTCTCGTGCCCGGTCTTGCGCCCCGTCTCGTGCCCGGCCTCGTGCCCGGTCTCGTGCCCGGGCGCCCCCGCCATCCCCGGCGCCGGCTTCGCCCGGGCGCGCAGCAATGCCAGCACCACCGGCCCGGACAGGGTCGCGGCCGCGAACGGAACCGCTCCGGTTGCCGCCAGCAGCCAGGGTACCCAGCCGATCACCGCCCAGGCCAGCAGCAGCGCCGCCACCCAGCCGCTGCCGCCGGGCACCAGGCGCAGCGCCAGCGGCCGCGCCAGCCAGGCCCCGAGCAGGAGCATGCCGAGGCTGCGCAGGAGCATGGCCAGCTCTTCGGGCGGCAGGCTTCCGATCATGGCCCGCGCCTCCAGGCCGCTTGCAGCAGCGCGGGGGCGCAGGACGCATTCGCGGCCGGCCCGGACAGCTTCTGCGTGAGTTCGGCGCCAGTCAGATGCTCCAGGTTCAGAAACAGGAAGACCTCCGGGCGGTCAAAGACCCGGCGGGTTTCCTCGGCCTGGAGCCCGGGGGCAAACAGGCGGCCGAACGGCCCTTCGCGCGTGAAGCGCAGGACCGGGACGAAGCCGAGCGTGCCATCGGCAAGCGCGGCGTAGTAGCGGCAGAGCACCGGGGCCGCCCCGGGCTGGCGGGGCAGGACCGCCCAGTTGCGCCGGCTGGCGATCAGGAGCCAGTCCGCCCGCGACAGGGGAGCGGCCAGCGCTTCGGCGGAAAGCCCGGGCTGCATCAGCGGCAGGTCCAGGCGCTCAAGCCCGCCGGTGAGGCCGAGATCATGCGGCTCGATGGCAATGGCCTCGCCGGCGCGCGCGCGCGCGACCAGCGCTGCTTCGGCGGCAATGCGCGGATCCCTGCGCAGATATGTTGCGCCCTGGTCCAGCCCGGCCATCAGCATCAGCCCGATCGCGGCCAGGCCGGCGGCCTGCAGGCTGCGGCTGCCCTCGCGCCCGCCCTCGCGCCCGCCCTCGCGCCCGCCTTCATGCCTGCCTTCGCGCCCAGGCCCCGGCCCAGGCATGGGCGGGCAGGGTGCCGGCCATTTCCCGGTTCTCCGGTTTTCCGCGATCCCGTTCCGGCCGCGGCCAGCGGGCGCCGGGGCCAGCAGGCGCCCCGCACCGAGCCCGGCCAGCACCAGGATGACCGGAAAGAGCGGCGCCAGGTAGCGCACGAATTTCGCCTGCCAGGTGAAGACCAGCCCGGCATAGACCAGCGCGAATGCCAGCCCCGGCACCGCTCCCTGCCAGAAATGCCGCCTGAGTCCGGCCAGCCCGGCCAGGGCCAGCAGCACCCCCGCGCCGCTGGTCATCGACCAGATCTGGCGCGCTTCGAACCAGCCGTTCGCCGCGCCCGTGAATTGCGCGGTCCAGAAGACCGGCAGCCGGCCGCTGATCACGCCCCCCTCGAAGCGCATCACCGCAAGCCACGCATCGGTGGCAAACAGCAACGAAGGCGTGCTCAGCACCGCCAGGACCAGGCACAGCAGGGCGCCCAGCGCCATGTCCGCCGGGGCGATCCTGCGCCCCCGGATCAGAAACAGCGCGCTCAGCGGGATCATCCCCGTCGCCAGCGCGCTGGTCTTGAAGCCGAAGCCCAGGCCGATCAGCCCCCCCGCCCACAGGGCCATGGCGCGGCCGCCGATCTCTCCGCGAAGCCACTGGAGCGCGACCATCCAGAGCGCCAGCACCAGCAGCGCGAGGGCGCTTTCGGTGGTGCCGAAATGGGCCCACTGGATCAGCGGCGCCGCCCCGGCCAGCAGGGCGGCTGCGCTCAGGGCGGCGATGCAGGCGCCCCGCGCCCCCGCCGGCGCGGCGATGCGTCGGGCTATGCCGGCGGCCAGCGGGATCGCGGCCACCGACATCAGCGCCGAGAGCAGCCGCGCCGTCCCGGTGAGGCAGGCGGTGTCATCCGGCGCGCAGAAGGGCAGCGAAAGCAGCCGCGGGAGCCACAGGGCGAGGTCGTTATAGGCGTGAAAGGCGGGGATCAGCCGCCCCCCCTGCGGCCCGCTTCCCGGCCCCAGCTGAAGCGCCGCACGCACCAGATTCGCCTCATCGGGGTGGAAGCCATGGCCTGCATCCCAGTTCAGCCCCGAAAGGCGCAGCACGGCCCCGGCCAGGGTGATCCAGGCCAGCGCCCGGCAATATGCTCCGCCGCCCTGCCTCATGCCGCCCTGCCTCATGCCGCCCCGCCTCATGCCGCCCCGCCTCATGCTCCTTGCCTCATGCCGCCGCGCCGCTGCAGGATCAGCAAGGGCAGAACCAGCAGGGCAAGGTAGAGGCAGGCATCGAGCAGCAGCCGCGCCGTGGCAAGCCCGTATCTGTCCGCCTCGAAGGGTACCGCCAGAAAGGCGCCGCTGCCCCCGGGATCGGGGATCAGCACCGAAACGGGCATGTTGGCGGCGGCAAGGGTCAGGATGGCGGCCACCGCGCCCAGGGCCATGGCGGCCGCGATCAGCGGCAGGGCAAGGAGCAGCCAGGCCGGGCGGCGCGCCAGGATCACCGCCGCCAGGATCACCGGCACCGATAGGCTGTAGGCGGTCAGCTCCAGCGGGGCACGGTAGAGGCGCACCGGGTCCGTCCCGGCCAGCAGCCAGCTGCCCACGGACCAGGCGCCGCCCCGCTCGCCGATCTCTCCCACCGCTACGGGAGCGGCATGTTCCAGCAGCGCATTCACCACCGGCACGAGCAGGGCCGATGCGGCCTCGGCCACCGGATACCAGAGCAGAGCCAGCACCGCTGTCAGCCCGCCAAGGGCGGCCAGCCGGCGCGCCGGCAGCAGGAAGGCAGCGATGACGAACACCGTGGCGAGCGGAAAGGCCCATTCGTGCAACAGGGCAAAGCCCGGCTGCCAGCGTGCCTGGGCCAGGGTCAGGGCCAGCACCCGCAGGAGGTTGAATCCCTGTATGGCCAGGCCGCCGAGGAGCAGCCCCTTCAGCATCTGCCCGACCCGCGCCCGGCCACCACCGCCGCCGGGCGCCAGCAGCAGCGCCGTGGCCAGAGCCGCGATCAGCCCCAGCCCGTCGCATACCTCGCCGACCCGGACTGCCCAGCCCGCCACCGGGTCGCGCAGTTCGGTGCCGGTGCGTATCAGGGCCAGCCCCAGCCAGCCCAGTAGCGGCTCAGCCGCCATTGCCAGCGCCGTGGCCACGGCACGGCCCGCGGCCTGGCCCGCGCTGCCGGCCAGCAGGCCGAACAGGGCGGCGAGGATCGCAAGGGCCGCAAGGGCTTGCCCCGGGGCGCGGAGCAACATGTTCAAAACCGCAGCGCGTAGGTCACCTGCAGGTCAAGGCCGGAAAAGCCGCTATCGCCCATGTTGGCGCCAAGCCCGAGGTCGAAATGCGACAGGCCCTGGCGGTGTTCGAGGCCGATCGCCAGCCGTGCCTGCCGGCTGGCATGGCCCGGCACCACGCTGGCGCCGGCATCGCTGCCGGCCAGGCGCATCTGCGCCGACAGCCCGGCATAGGGGCGCAGGGCATCTGCCGGCCCCCAGCTCTTGCGTGCGTCAAGGCGCGCGTCGAGGCTGTTGAACGCATAGGGCGCGATGCTGGCGCCGCTGCTTTCCTCGTAGCGGGCATTGGTCTGGCGCAGGGCGGTCAGCCCGAAGCTCAGCATCAGGTCTCCGCCCGGCGCGCGGTCAATGTAATCCAGCGATATGTCGCCATAGCCGCGGATCGCCCTGAAGGCCCCACTCACACTGCCGCCGCCACGCGAAACGTCATAATTCAGCACCATCGCGCCCAGCATCGCCGTGAGGGTGAGACGGTCGGTCAGGACCTGGTTGACCCCGATTGCAGGGCCAAGACCGCGACTTTGCAGCTGTCCGGCATCGGCGGCGCTGCGGACATTGACAAGCTCGCCCACCAGCCCGGCGAAATACATCCGCTGCGCATCGCCCCCGCTGGCGGCAAAGGCGGTGGCGATATCCATGCTGCCGGAGAAGCCGGGCGTCTGCAGCAGCCGGTGGGTGAGCGAAAAGGCCAGCGGGTAGCGCCCGGCGGCGGACGAAGCCCCCCCCTGGCGCAGCGTGGCGACCTGCTGGTGCAGCGAGCGGATCGTGATCCCGGTGGCGATTTCGGTCAGTTCGGGGACGATCGACTGCGCAGAGCCGGGGACATTGCCGGCCATGCTCTCCCGGGGGTGTGCGAGAAGCGCAATCGCGGCGACGAACACAAGCCGCAGAGGGCGAAGGGTGCCTTTCATGAAAATCCCCCGGAAAATGCAACTTCGCCGGACAATAGCACATTTCGGGCTGGTTGCAATTTTCCGCTTGCGGCCCCGCTGTCGCCCCACTGCGGCGGTGCTGCGGCGGTGCTGCCGGCCGGTTTCTTCCGGCTATCGTTCGGCGCCGCTCTCCGCCAGCGCCGCTTTCAGAAAGGCGGCGTAACGGGCCGCGTCATAGCAGGGCAGGCGGGCGAATATCCGCACCGGCGGGTGATCGTAGATGCGCCAGGGCTCCTGGGCCCAGCCGTCATCGAAGGGCAGAAAGGGCAGGGGATAGCCCCGGTCGATCTCCAGCCGGGGCTCGAAACAGGCCCGCCCCCCGAACAGCGCCGCATAATGGGCGGCGCTCATGGGAAAGCGCGCAGGCAGGCGCGGCAGGACGCCCGACTGGCGGTCCGAGGACAGGATGAGATAATCGGCCCGCGCCAGGCGCGCGGCGATGCGGTCGGCCTTTTCGGGGGTGTCGGGGCTGGTGATGTCCAGGCTGTCCAGGCGGAAATGGCCGCCATGATCGGGCCAGCGAAATGCGCCGCCCGGCCCGAGGGGCACGATCGTCGGCAGGGCTTCGTCCCAGGCGGTCTCGTTGAGCAGGCGGGTGCCTTCGGGCAGGCGCCACAGCCACAGCGAAGCGGCCAGGCGCGGATGCTGGCCGTCATGCAGGATCACCGCCCCGCTGCCCCACCAGCAGGCCACCAGCAGCGCCGGCAGCGTGGCGCGGGCAGGCGGCAGGCGGGCGAAAAGCGGTGCCAGCGTCACCGCCAGCGCGGCCAGGCCGGGGGCGCCATAGCGCAGCGCGCTGACCTTCGAGAGCATTGTCAGCAGCAGGAATCCCGCCAGCAGGGCCAGCGGGATCAGGCCCGCCGCGCGCCGTCCTGCCGGCGCGGTGGCAGGCGCCGGGCGTTTCGCGGGAGCCGGTTTCGCGCGGCTCGGCGCCAGCCCCGCCAACGGCCCCGCCAGCAGCCCAGCCAGCAGCAGCGTCGCTACCGGCCCGGCCCCGAACAGGGCAAAATCGCGCAGCAGCCGCAGCCCCCCATAGCCCGCATCCCAGCTCCAGTTCGGCGGGAAGTCCGGCGCGGCGGTAAGCCGCGCAAGCTGCGCGAAATCCCCGATCCACGCCTGAGAAAGGCGCAGCCCGGCAAGCCCGCCGCCCCCTTCGAAGGCAAAGGGGTTGGCCAGTCGAAACACCGCCAGCATGGCGATGCCGGCGACAGCGGCCAGGCCCGGCAAATGCCGCCCTTTCAGGCCGCTGCGGCGCGCGCCCCAGAGCGCGGCCAGCCCCACGGGGAGCAACAGCAGGCCGGTGATCTTGGACGCCATGGCCAGGCCGATCCCCGCCCCCATGGCGGCAGCCCGCGCCAGCCGGCGCATCCTGCCGCCCCCGCCGCGCACCAGTGCGATCATCGGCACCATGGTCATGGCCACCGCCGCTGTCAGCCAGACGTCAACGGTGTGGAAATTGGCCAGCTGCAACGCTGTCGGCATGGCCGCATAGAGCGCCGCGGCGGCCAGGGCGGCGCCATTGCCCGCCAGCATCCGCGCCGCCAGAAACACCCAGAATACGCTCGACGTGTCCAGAAGCGCGGACAGCATCCGCGCCAGGGGAATGAAGCCGAACCAGTCCGTGTCGCCGCTGGCCAGACCGGCCAGGAAGCCCGCCAGAAGCGGCAATTCGCCATAGACATAGAACCCCTCGCCGCCATGGGGATTGAGCGGTGAGGCGGATGACAGCCACCAGTCACGCCACGAAAGCCCCGTATGCGCCGCATCCCGCCAGGCGGCGAACATGTCCTGGGTGAGCAAGAACAGGTGGCGCTCATCCGGGTGCAGCGCGGCGAAACCGTCCCAGCCGGTCCCGGCCAGCCGCGCTGCCAGCGCCAGGCAGAGGATCGCCACGAGGGCGAGGCCGGTCCGGAGATTGGAACTGTCGAAGCTGAAACGCATTGCCCTGTCTTTCGTGCGGACCAGTCATAACCGGCCGCGGCCGCCCAGGCCAGACCGGGATTGGCTCCCCGGGCAGCCAGATGCACGGTCGTGCCAGGCTCGCGCCCGCGCGCCCCGCATGGCCCTTCGTGCCGTGCCGTGCCGCGCAGCCCGGGAGGCCACGGCGAATTTTCTGCGAAAATTCGTGCCTCCGGCGGGAGTATTTGGCGAAAGATGAAAGGGGATGCGCGGGGATCAGTCCTTGAAGTGACGGCTGGTCTTGACCTGCTCCCAGGCCCAGACCACTTCCTGCAGCTGTTCCTCGTGGCTGCGGTCGCCGCCATTCATGTCCGGGTGCAGCACCTTGATCAGTGCCTTGTAGGCCTTGCGTATCTCTGCCCTGCTCCAGTGGTCCTTTGCTTCGAGGATCTCGAGGGCGCGGCGTTCGGTGGGGGGCAGCTTGCGGGTGCCGGTGACGGATTTGCCGGGGTTGCGGGTGGCCTTTTCGCCCAGCACCTGGTGCGGATCATCGACGCCCAGGCGCGCCCAGGCGCGGGCTTCGTCGCGCGAGCCGAAGGGGCGGGTTTCGCGCTCCCAGACCCGGTCGCGGTCCTGCTGCTCGGCGATGTCCTCTTCGCTGGCGGTTTCGAAGTAGTTCCACTTCAGGTTGTACTCGCGCACATGGGTCTTGCAGAACCACTTGAATTCGTCGAGGTGATCGGGCGAGCGGGGCGCGCGGTACTGGCCGCGCTCTTCGCAACCCTCGTGTTCGCACTGGCGCTGCGAGGTTTCGAAGGCGCCGGACATGCCGCGCCTGCCGCGGGGTTTCTTCTTCTTGGCGGCGGATACGGAAATGTCAAATCCGAAGGGATCCTCTTTTTTCATCTGCGCCTCTATCTGCGCCCATGCGCCTCTTTTCGACTCGGACGGTGGAGTTTAGATGTTTTTCGCGCCGATAAAAGAGGAAGGGCAAAAAAATGCGCAAGGCAGAGGAAATCCGCGCAAGGCTCGAGGCGGCTTTTGCGCCGGAGGTACTGGAGGTGATCAACGAGAGCGAGAAGCATCGCGGCCATGCGGGCTACAGCGACGGGGAGAGCCACTTTCGCGTGGTCATCCGGGCGGCGGGTTTCGGCGGGATGTCGCGCATCGAGCGCCACCGGGCGGTGAACAGGGCCCTGGGCGCGGAGCTGCTGGGGCGCATTCACGCTCTGGCGCTGGATATTTCAGGCTGATCGTCCGGTCTCTTCGGCTGCGGCACCGGCCAGTGTGTCCGCCTGTATGCCTGCCTGTGTGTCTGCCTGTGTGTCCGCCGGTGCGGCGGCGGCGAGGGGCGGCTCGGGCGGCAGTTCCGGCGCCGGGTCAGGGTCAGGGGCGAGGTCCGGAGCGGGGGCAGGGGCGGATTCCGGCCCCGCGGTCGCTTCGATGTCGTCGCCCAACACCCTGACAACACGCCGGAATACCAGCATGGTCCTGAAGGTGGTCGTATGCCCGGTGAGGCCGGAGCGGGCCTCGAGCGGGAGCGTGTCGCTGCGCTGGTATTCCCAGCCTTCGGCGCCGAGTTCGTTGAGGATCTCGGCGACGGAGGCGGCGAACCTGTCCTCGCCGCGCTTCAGGCCCCGGATCCGGCGAGCTTTTCGCGGTGCCGGAATGACCCTGTATTCGTATGCTGTTGCCTCAGTCACCACGTTTCGCTCCCAGCTGTCGGCACGGGCCCCACACCCGAAGCCGCAGCTTATCCGATTCGCGGGCGCAAAGTCCAAGCCCGGTATTGCGGTTGTGGCAATTGTGCCAGCCTCTGCCGGGATATGCGGGCGCAGCGCTGCGCGAGGACGAAGGGGCTTTCAGGGCGCGGCGGAATATGCGAAAGCGGGGGCGGGGGAGGTCAGGTTGTCAGGAGGCAGGGATGCGGAACGGAATCCCGCGGAAAATGGCTGTTGCGCTCCTGGGCGCCGTGCTGGCGGTATCGTCCCTTTCGGGGTGCAGCCGGCGGGCGGAGCGAACCACCGTCATCAGCAGCAGCGCGCAGGAATGCCTGGCGCGGGCGATGTATTTCGAGAGCAACCGCTCGTCGCGCGATGGCATGGTGGCGGTGGGCTCGGTGGTGATGAACCGGGTCGCCTCGGATCGGTTCCCGGGCGAGGTCTGCGCCGTGGTCGGCCAGAAGGGCCAGTTCGCGCCCGGGGTGCTGAGCCGGGCGATGGGCGAGGCGGGCCCGCGCGCCATGGCGATGGCGCTGGCCGCTTCGGTGCTGGCCGGCGAGCGGCACCCGCGGATCGGCAACGCGATGTTCTTCCACCAGAAGGATTACCGCTTTTCCTACCGCAACATGCACTATGTGCTCACCACCGGCGGCAATGCGTTCTACGAAAAGCGCCCGCCCGAAGAGGTCACCCAGCCCGTGCCGCTGCCCCAGACCGAAGGCGAGACGGGGGGCACCACCACGGCGGCGGCGCACCCGGCGCGCAGACCCGGCCTGCTGGCGCGGCTGTTCGGGGGGTGAGGTCAAACGGTCTTTTATGCCCGTGCTAGAGAACGCGTGGGTTCAGGCACCCTGAAAGCAATGCGAATTTGGGCAGGTTTGTGGTATAGTGTGCTCGCGCGAAACACTTTTTAGGAAGGAGAAGCACATGAAACTCATTTCGCTCAATGATATAGTTCCGGAAATGAAACAAGCGCCGCACCGTATTTACATGTTAGAGTTTGATCATAGCCGCGGTGAATTATTTGTGTTCAACCAAAACCCAGTCGGCTTCTTAAGAGAATTCCCTGATTTTGAAGACGTCGATGAAAAGACAACTTTGAATATTTATGGAGTGGAGGGTGACAAGCAGGGAAGAGATCATGACAAGATTTCCCACACACACGCACTTGTAACTGATCTAAGGCCGCTTGGAATCTATATCTTGTATTGGGCAAAAGCTGAAACAGCGGAAGGATTGCGTGCTGCGCTCCAACATCCTCTTTTGTCCCGTTTCCGGGAGCTGCTTGAGTAGGCTCGTTATAGTCATGACACATCTGGTGACTGAAACCCGATTACCGCAAAACCTGGCAAACCGTTTTTGATGTATTCGGATTATGTCGAGTGCGGTTGGAGCTACCAATGAGATGCGTGTCTAGGCGCCTCTCACCCCCCCAGTTTCGCCCGCACGATCTCGTTCACCGCTTTCGGGTTGGCCTTGCCGCCGGTGGCCTTCATCACCTGGCCCACGAACCAGCCGGCGAGTTTGGGGTTCTCGCGGGCCTTTTCGACCTGGGCGGGGTTGGCGGCGATCACCTCGTCCACGGCGGCCTCGATGGCGGCGGTATCCGTCACCTGTTTCATGCCGCGCGCTTCGACGATCTCGGCCGGCTCGCCCCCCTCGGTATAGACGATCTCGAACAGTTCCTTGGCGATCTTGCCGGAGATGTCGCCCGAGCTGATCAGCCCGACGATGGCGCCGAGTTGCGCCGGGCTCACGGGGCTTTCGGAGATGCTGCGGTCGTCCTTTTTCAAGCGCCCGAAAAGCTCGTTGATCACCCAGTTGGCGGTGAGCTTGCCGTCGCGCCCCTCGGCCGCTGCCTCGAAGAAATCCGCCGCCGCGCGCTCGGCGGTGAGCACGCTGGCATCGTATTCCTTGAGCCCGTAATCGCTGACAAAGCGGGCCTTCTTTTCGTCGGGAAGCTCGGGCAGGCTGGCGGCGATCTCGTCCACCCAGGCCTGTTCGATCTCGAGCGGCAAGAGGTCCGGGCAGGGGAAATAGCGGTAGTCATGCGCCTCTTCCTTGGAGCGCATGGAGCGGGTCTCGCCCTTGTCCGGGTCATAGAGGCGGGTCTCCTGCACCACCTCGCCGCCATCCTCGATGATGGCGATCTGGCGGCGCGCCTCATACTCGATCGCCTGCTGGATGAAGCGCATGGAGTTCATGTTCTTGATCTCGCAGCGGGTGCCGAGATGGGAGAAATCGCCGCTCTCCCGGTAGCGCTCGTAATCGCCGGGCCGGCAGACCGAGATGTTCACATCCGCGCGCATCGAGCCCTCCTGCATGTTGCCGTCGCAGGTGCCCAGGTATCGCAGGATCTGCCTCAGCTTGGTCATGTAGGCCGCCGCCTCCTCGGGCGAGCGGATATCGGGGCGGCTGACGATCTCCATCAGCGCCACGCCGGTGCGGTTGAGGTCCACGAAGGACATGTTCGGGTCCATGTCATGGATCGACTTGCCCGCGTCCTGCTCGAGATGGATGCGCTCGATACGCACGAGGCGCGCAACCCCCGGCCCCATATCCACCAGCACCTCGCCCTCGCCCACGATCGGCTGATAAAGCTGGCTGATCTGGTAGCCCTGCGGCAGGTCGGGGTAGAAATAGTTCTTGCGGTCAAAGGCGCTGACGAGGTTGATCGCCGCCTTCAGCCCCAGCCCCGTGCGCACCGCCTGTTCGACGCAATATTCGTTGATCACCGGCAACATGCCCGGCATCGCCGCATCGACGAAGGAGACGTTGGAATTGGGCTCGGCGCCGAAATCGGTGGAAGCGCCGGAAAACAGCTTGGCGCGCGAGCTGACCTGGGCATGGACCTCCATGCCGATGACCATTTCCCAGTCGTCGCGCGCCCCGGCGATCCGCTTGGCCTCGGGCTGGGTATAGGACAGGTGATCGAGCATCTTCGGTATCCCGTTTGTGGCGTTATCGCCTTCTAGGGCAGGGGCGCGGGCGGGGCAAGGGGCGCCTTGAGCCGCAGCGCTCAAACCGGGTTGCCCGATCCTTGCCGCGCGGCCGCGAGAAGGCTCGGGACGGTCCGCGGCAAGGATTGTGGCAGCCTTTTGCAAACGCCACGATCCGCTCCGGCGCAGACGGCCCTGTCGCCCGTCTCTTCTTCTGTTCGAAAATATCCCCGCCGGAGGCACGATTTTTCTGCGAAAAATCGAATCCGCGCGCCCGAGAGCTCTTGCAACATATCGCAGGGCCACACACCGCCAACAGCCGGGAGGCTGGAGCGGGTGAAGGGAATCGAACCCTCGTCGTCAGCTTGGGAAGCTGCTGCTCTACCATTGAGCTACACCCGCCTTGCGGGCGAGGCCTAAGGC
>JALWTH010000276.1 GCA_027082975.1 Paracoccaceae bacterium
ATGGTGTGAATGGCGATGGTGGCATCTTCGCCGATCGGCCATTGCAGATCCCAGTGCCGGCCATTCACCGTGGCGCTGATCGCCTTCTTGCGGAGCGAATTGGAGATATCGGCCGCCACCTCGGCGGGCGTCACCCCGGCCTGGTACTGGCGCGCGTTACCGTCGGGAAATGTCAGGGAAATGGTGGCCAAGGCCTTCCTCCTCGTCGTTCTGGCGCCTACGAAACGCCCGGTTGCGGGTATGGTTCGCGCCCTTGTGACGCCGGGGGGCGGGCAAGTCAAGGGACGCTTTTGTTCAAGACAGGCGCGGCGCGGCCATGTCATGGTCGCGGATGTGAAGGAGGGAAAGATGCAACTGGGATATATCATTCACTATGTCGAAAACGTCGCCGCGACGCTGGATTTCTACGAGGCGGCCTTTGGCTGCGCCCGGCGCTTCGTGACGCCCGAGAGCGATTATGGCGAGCTGGAGACGGGGGCGACGGTGCTTGCTTTTGCGAGTTTCGCGCTGATCCGACAGGGGGGCAAGGACCCGGCGCGGCCCGACCCGGCGCGGCCCAGCGGCGAAATCGCCTTTGTGACCGATTCCGTTCAGACAGCCTATGAACAGGCGCTCGCCGCGGGCGCCAGAGCGGTTGCCGAGCCGAAAAGGATGCCCTGGGGACAAGTCGTGTCGCATGTGAGCGACCCGAACGGCTTTCTGGTCGAAATATGCGGCCCGGTTGACGCTCAGCCGTAAGCCCTGGAAAAGACCTGCGCCATCAACCCGGGGCAGGCGCGGAAGGCCGAGGGTGTCACCCCAAACCAGCGGCGAAAGGCGCGGCTCATATGCGCCTGATCGGCAAAGCCTGCCATACAGGCGGCGTCGGCAAGGGGGCGTGTGCCGATCAGTCGCGCCGCCCGGCGCGCGCGGGCAAGCTGGAGCCAGAAGGCGGGGGATTGGCCGGTGGCGCGCCTGAGCATTCTTTGCAGGCTGCGCATGCTCACTCCCAGATCGCGCGCGGCCTCCTGCACCGTTGCGGCCTGGGCGAGGCAGTCGAGCGCCTCACCCGTATTGGCTTGGCGCCGGGTGCATTCAGCAATCAATGCGCGGGGGATGGCGGTCTCGGGCCTGTGCCCGGTCAGCTGGTCCAGCAGCGCCGGGCTGATTGCGGTGCCCGCAGCGAGGCGAAAGCCGGTCAGGCGCTGACCAGCCCTGAGGGGTACGGATTTCGCGCCAGGCTGCAGGGGTGAAACAAACCAGAGCGCCGCCGCCCCGGAACGTTCAAGGCAGATCACGTCGCGACAGCCATCAGGCAGGATGGTTGCAGTGGAAGGGATGTCGGGCCGGGCCGTCCAGATGGCGCAGAGGGGTTCCATGACTCTTTCCCGTAGTGCGGCGCGTGGTGCGGTGCGTGCTGCGGGCAAGAAACCGCACCTGCCGCTTGTAGCATTGCGACACGGCCTTGACCATCGCCGCAAACGGACCGAGAACCGAAGCTGAGCGGGAATGGAGGATGCCGTGGCGAAGCTGAAGACGAAGAGCGGGCGCGTGCTGGCTTATGAGCGCCTTGCGGGCCGGGGGCCGGGGGTGGTCTTTCTCGGCGGCTTCATGTCCGACATGCAGGGCACCAAGGCGCTGGCGCTCGAAGCCTGGGCGCGCGAAGAGGGCCGGGCCTTTCTGCGGTTTGACTATTCGGGCCACGGCGAGAGCGCGGGCGCCTTCACCGAGGGCTGCATCGGCGACTGGGCCGAGGATGCGCGCGCGGTGATCGAGGGGCTGACCGAGGGGCCGCAGGTGCTGGTGGGCTCGTCCATGGGCGGCTGGATCGCGGCGCTGATGAGCCGCCGGATCCCCGAGCGCATCGCCGGGATCGTGGGCATCGCCGCGGCGCCGGACTTTACCGAAGACAGCATGTGGGCGGGCTTCTCGGAGGCCCAGCGCGCCCGGCTCATGGGCGAGGGGCTCGTGTATCTGCCCTCCGACTATGGCGATTCCTACCCGATCACCCGCCGGCTGATCGAGGACGGACGCCGGCATCTGGTGCTGCGCGCGCCCCTGCCGATGCCCTTTCCGGTGCGCCTGCTGCAGGGCGAGGCCGACCGCGACGTGGACATGTCGGTGGCGCTGAAACTGTTTCGCCATATCGAGGGCGAGGACGTGCGCCTGACCATCGTCAAGGGCGCCGACCACCGCTTTTCCAGCCCCGAATGTCTGGCGCTGATCAAGGAAAGCGTGAGCGAAATCTGCCGCCTGAGCGAGGCGCGGGGATGATCGAACCGGTCATCTTCCTGCCCGGCCTGATGTGCGATGCGAGGGTTTTCACGCCCCAGATCAACGAGCTTTCGCGCAGCTACCCGGTGCAGGTGGCCCATTACGGCAATGCGGAGAACATCCGTACCATGGCCCGGAAGGTGCTCGACAGCGCGCCCGACCGCTTCGCCCTGGCGGGCCATTCCATGGGCGGGATCGTCGCCATGGAAGTGCTGCGCCGCGCCCCGGAGCGGGTGACGCGCCTGGCGCTCCTGTCCACCACGCCCCTGTCCGAGACCCCGGCCGAAGCCGCCTGGCGCGAGCCGCTCATCGCCCGGGCACGGGCCGGGGCGCTTGACGAGGTGATCGGCGAGACGCTGACAGCGGACAACCTGGCCCCCGGCCCCCAACGCGCGGCCCTCATGCGCCTGCTCCGGGACATGGCCCTGGGGCTTGGCGCCGAGACCTACATGCGCCAGTCGCGTGCCCTGCAGCGGCGCCGGGATGCGCAGAACCTGCTGCTCTCGGCCCGGCTCGCAACCCTGATCCTGTGCGGGCGCCACGACCGGCTCACCCCGGTCAGACGCCACGAGGCGATGGCGCAGATGGTGGCGCATTCAGAACTGGTGGTGCTGGAAAATGCCGGCCACCTGCCGATGCTGGAAGCCGCCGAGGAGGTCAACGCGGCGCTGCGCGCCTGGATGGCGCGGCCGCTGATGCTGCGCTGACCCCGGGGAGCGGCCTGGCGGGCGGAACGTTGTTTTCGCGCGGAGGGCGTGCTAGATCGGCAGGCGATTTACTCGGCGAGCCGTTCGGCCCGCATCCCGGCAAGGCGCATGGAAACGCTGGCAAGACATGCAGGATCACCCCTCCACAAGACTTCCCGATGACAAGCGCCGCCGGCTGTTCGAGCTCGCCTGCGGAGAGTTTGCCGCGAAAGGTTTCAGCCAGGCCTCGCTCAACCATATCATCGCGCAGATGAAGATGAGCAAGTCTTCGTTCTATCACTATTTTTCAGGCAAGTCCGACCTGTTTCGCCAGGCCATGCTGCATGCCATGGCGCCGATCCGCGAGATCGCCGTGACCGTGGAATTCAGCGCCAAGTCGGCCGAGGAGATCTGGCAGGAAATCGCCGATGCCTTTGCCCGCGCGCTGCCGGTGGTGCAGGCTTCGCCCCTGATCATCACCGCCGGGCGGATGTTTTATCGTTCGCGCGAGGACCCCGAGGGGCAGGTGCTGACGGACGATTTCCTCGGCGAATTCAGCGCCTGGATCAGCGGGCTTCTGAGGCTGGGCCAGGCGCTGGGCGCCTTTCGCGACGATCTGCCCGAGAGCCTGCTGATCGACCTGATCCTGTCCATGGGCATGGCCATGGACCGCTGGATGCTGGAGCATTGGGACGATCTGGACGACTCGCAGAGAATGCGGTTTTCGCAGGCGGGTTTCGACCTGCTGCGGCGGGTGCTCGCTCCGGCGTGAAAATTTTCGCGAAAAATTTTGCGATTCGGGGGCCTCGCTGCGCTCGGCAGGGGCCGGTGGCGGGCCGGGCGCCCCTGCTGACAGGTTGCGTCAGGGGCGGGGAGGGCAGAGGGCCGGGGCCCGCGGCCCCGCCTTGAGAAACCCGGCGCGGCGGGCTATCTCTGGGCTCCAAGCCAAGGTGTGCCATGTCCGA
>JALWTH010000277.1 GCA_027082975.1 Paracoccaceae bacterium
GCGCAACCAGCGGTCGAGCCGCTGCTCGGCCTCGTCCCGGCCAAGCGTGACCCTCTGCACCCGGCTCATGCCATCAGCGCCCGCGTTGCGAGGATGCCGGCGACGATCGCCGCGAGCCCCAGCACCAGCGTGCCCGCCACATAGGCGGCGGCGAGCCCGATCTGGCCGCGTTCATAGAGGGTGAAAGCATCGAGCGAGAAGGCCGAGAAGGTGGTGAAGCCGCCCAGCATCCCGGTCATGATCAGCGGCGCGAGATGGGTGCCGCCCTTTCTGGCCAGCACCACCACCAGCACGCCCATGAGGAAGGAGCCGGCGATATTGACGATCACCGTGCCCCAGGGAAAGCCGTGGCCGATGAGGCGGGTGGCGGTGACATTGGTCAGGTAACGCGCGCTGGCGCCGAGCGCGCCGCCGAGGGCGACCTGGAGGAGGTTTGTCAACATGGCGCTTCTGTTGCCCGCAGGGCGCGGCTTGTCAAGCGCAGAGCGGGGGCGCTGCCCCCGCACCCCGGGGCGAGTGTGTTGTTCATGTTTGGGAATATGACCTGTTTTCGCGGATCATGGCGGTGAGGATGGTGAGGCGTTTTCTGGTTGTTGCGATGATGGCCTGCTTGGGGGCCTTGCCGTTTGCCCTGAGTCTTTGAGCGAAGGCGCGCAGGGTCGGGTCGTGGCGTGCGGCGCTGAGGCCGGCCGTAGGCTCAGGGCCCATCAATCCCACGTTCACAGTCCTGCGCCCTTGCGCCTGGAGGGGCGAAAATCCGCCAGACTGGCGGCGCGTGGTTCATGGGTCTACGCCCTGCAAACGCCTGCGCAACGCCGGAAAACCCACAAGGTCGACCTGGTCGACCTGGTCGCCCTCACGCGAAAGATGATCGCCTCCCTCAACGCAATGATGCGCCAAAACACCTCCTGCAAACCTCGATGACCACTGTCGCTCCCGCCGGGGCACCGATTTTTCGCAGAAAAATCGCTCTGTCCGGGCGAGGGGCGCTGCCCCTCGCGCTCCCCGGGATATTTGCGAACAGAAGAAGGGGGGTCACACTCCGAGGCACCAGCGCATGATTGCCTTTTGTGCGTGCAGGCGGTTTTCGGCTTCGTCCCAGATCACCGATTGCGGCCCGTCCATGACTGCGCTGGTCACTTCTTCTTCTCGATGCGCCGGCAGGCAGTGCATGAACAGCGCGTCCGGTTTCGCCCTTGCCATCAGCGCCTCGTTCACCTGGTAGGGGCGCAGCTGGTTATGGCGGCGCTCGCGCAGGCTGGGCGCGTCGTGCATCGACACCCAGGTATCGGTGACCACGAGGTCGGCGCCCTCGACGGCGCGGGCCGGGTCGCGCTCGATTTCGATGCGCGCGCCCTTGCCGCGGGCTTCTGTGACGAATTCCGCCTCCGGGTCCAGCCCCTTCGGCCCCGAGAAGGTGAAGTCGAAGCCGAACTGCCCGGCGGCGTGGATGAAGGAATGGGCGACATTGTTGCCGTCGCCCAGCCACACCGCCTTCTTGCCCGCGATCGGGCCGCGGTGCTCTTCCCAGGTCATCATGTCGGCCATGATCTGGCAGGGGTGGGAGCGGTTGGTGAGCCCGTTGATCACCGGCACGCTGGCGTATTCGGCGAGCTCCATGAGCGCCTCTTCCTCGAAGGTGCGGATCATGATCAGGTCCACGTAGCGGCTGAGCACGCGGGCGGTATCGGCGATGGTTTCGCCGTGGCCGAGCTGCATTTCGCTGCCGGTGAGCACCAGGGTCTGGCCGCCCATCTGGCGCACGCCCACGTCGAAGGAGACCCGGGTGCGGGTCGAGGGCTTTTCGAAGATCAGCGCCACCATGCGCCCCTTGAGCGGCTGTTGGGGGTCCGGCGCGCCCCTGGGCTGGCCCTTGCGCGCCTGTTTCATCGCATGGGCCTGCGCGAGCATGGCGCCGAGCGCTTCGGGGGCGGTCTTGTTGATGTCGAGGAAATGTCTCATGGCTTTGCCTCCAGGGCGGTGGCGGCGGCGTCGAGCCGGTCCACCGCTTCGCGGATTTCGTCGTCGGTGATGGTGAGCGGCGGCAGCAGGCGCACCACGTTGTCGCTGGCCGGCACGGTGAGGATGCGCTGGGCGTAGCCGGCCTCGACCACGGCCATGTTGGGCGCCTTGCAGACGAGGCCGAGCATCAGCCCGCTGCCGCGCACGGATTCGAAAATGTCGGGGTGGGCGGCGACCAGCCCTTCGAGCTTCTGGCGCAGGAGCCCCGCCTTGCGGCTGACCTCGCCGAGAAAGGCCGGGTCGCTCACGATCTCCATCACCCTGGCGCCGACCGCGCAGGCCAGCGGATTGCCGCCATAGGTGGAGCCGTGGGTGCCGGGCCCCATGCCGGAGGCGGCGCGCGCGCTCGCCAGCACCGCGCCGAGCGGGAAGCCGCCGCCGATGCCCTTGGCGATCATCATGATGTCCGGCGCGATGCCGGCATGTTCGTGGGCAAAGAGGCGGCCGGTGCGGCCCATGCCGCATTGCACCTCGTCGAGGATCAGGAGGCAGCCATGCTCGTCGCAGAGCCGGCGCAGCGCCTTCAGCGCCTCGTCGGCAAGCGGGCGGATGCCGCCCTCGCCCTGGATCGGCTCGACCATGATGGCGGCGGTCTCCTCGCCGATCGCCGCTTCCACCGCCTCGATATCGCCGAAGGGCAGGTGGGTGAAGCCCGCCAGCAGCGGGGCAAAGCCGCGGGTCAGCTTTTCGCCCCCGGCGGCGGCGATGCCGGCGGCGGAGCGGCCATGAAAGGCGCCCTCGAAGGCGATGATGCCGGTGCGGTGGGGCTGGCCTGCGTCATGGAAGTGCTTGCGGGCCATTTTCACCGCCAGTTCCGCCGCCTCGGTGCCCGAATTGGTGAAGAAGACCGTATCGGCAAAGGTCGCCTCCACCAGCGCCTCGGCCAGCGCCCGCTGCTCGGGGATCTCGTAGAGGTTCGACACATGCCAGAGCCGCGCGCCCTGGCTTTGCAGCACCTCGACCAGCGCCGGATGCGCGTGGCCCAGGGCATTGACGCCGATGCCCGCGCCCATGTCGAGATATCGCGCGCCGCCGGCCTCGGTCAGCCAACTGCCTTCGCCATGGGTAAAGGCAAGGGGGGCGCGATTATAGGTGGGCAGGACGGGGTCTGTCATGGTCGTTTCCTGAGATTGAAGGCCCATGCGTGGCGCAAGCCGGGGCCGGTGTCAAGCTGGGGAGGGGTGCGGGAGCGCGAAGGGCGCGCAGGGGATCGGGCCGGCGCTCAGGCGCGTCGGCGTCGGCTGGCTTTATGAGCGGTATGTGCGAAGGCCGTGATCATGGGTGCGTCATAAGGGGACCGGGCCTGCATGTCCATAGGCGCTTGCAAGCGCGCGCAGGGTGACTAGAATGGGGGCTTGTTCAAAAGGGTCCGGTTGCGGGCCTCATACGGGAAAGTGGCGGGAAAGCACATGTCGTGGACGGATGAGCGGGTAGAGATCCTGAAAAGGATGTGGAGCGAGGGCCAGTCGGCCAGCCAGATCGCCAAGGAACTGGGCGGCGTCACCCGCAACGCGGTGATCGGCAAGGTGCACCGGCTCGGGCTTTCCAACCGCGCCGCCGGCGGCGGGGCCAAGACAGCCGCCCGGGAAAAGCCCGCCGCCAAACCGGCCGCCAAGGCCCGTCCGGCCCGCAAGACAACGGCGAAAAAGCCTGCTGCCGCTGCCAGCGCCGCCAGTCCCACACCCGCACCGGAACCGGCGCCCAAGCCGGTCATGCCCGCGCGCAAGCCGATCGTGCCCGCCGGCCAGCCGCTGCCGCCGCAACCTTCGGCCAACGAGATCAGCCCCGAGGCGCTGGCCAGCGTGCGCGAGGTGGAAAAGAGCGCGAAGAAACTGGACCTGATGGAGCTGACCGAACGCACCTGCAAATGGCC
>JALWTH010000278.1 GCA_027082975.1 Paracoccaceae bacterium
CCACCGACTGACAAAAGTGAACCACCCCTGGCAGGCGCCCAGGTCGAGCGGATGAACCGGACGATCAAGGAGGCGACGGTGAAACGCTATCACTACGATACGCATGCTCAGCTGGAAACGCACCTTAGGCTTAGGACCCATTAATCCCACGTTCACAGTCCGGCGGATTTGCTTCCTGAACAGGCGCAAGACCGCAGGAATAGACGATCTATTTCAAGGCCTTGCAACGCATTCAGGGAGCAAATCCACCGGACCCGCAGGGCGGCTTGAGGCGCTTCATCTCAGGGGCCTTTTGCCCTTGGAAAGGGGGCCCACCCCGTCCGGCGGGCAAAAAGCTCCTGATAACACGCGCCTCAAGCCGCTGTGAGCGCGGGATTGATGGGTCCTGAGCCTAGCGCCGCCTGCGGGCCATGAAGGCGAGGCGTTCGAAGAGTTGCACGTCCTGCTCGTTCTTGAGCAGTGCCCCGTGCAGCTTCGGCAGCGCGTCCTTGCCCTCGCGCCTGAGATCCTCGGGCCGCAGGTCCTCGGCGAGCAGCAGCTTCAGCCAGTCCAGCACCTCGCTGGTCGAGGGCTTCTTCTTCAGCCCCCGGGTTTCGCGGATCTCGTAGAACTGGCTGAGCGCCTCGCGCAGGAGGTCCTGCTTGATCCCCGGATGGTGCATCTCGACGATCCTGGCCATGGTCTCGGCATCGGGAAAGCGGATGTAGTGAAAGAAGCAGCGCCTGAGGAAGGCGTCGGGCAGCTCCTTTTCGTTGTTCGACGTGATGATGACCACCGGGCGGTGACGCGCGCGCACCGTCTCGCCGGTCTCGTAAACGAAGAATTCCATCCGGTCGAGTTCCTGCAACAGGTCGTTGGGGAACTCGATATCGGCCTTGTCGATCTCGTCGATCAGCAGCACCACGCGGCGCTCGGCGGCAAAGGCCTCCCACAGTTTGCCGCGGCGGATGTAATTGGCCACGTCCTCCACGCGCGGATCGCCCAGCTGGCTGTCGCGCAGCCGGCTCACCGCGTCGTATTCGTAGAGCCCCTGCTGGGCGCGGGTGGTGGACTTGATGTGCCACTCGATGATCTCCATGCCAAGCGCCCGGGCCACCTCGCGGGCAAGCTCGGTCTTGCCGGTGCCCGGCTCGCCCTTGACCAGCAGCGGGCGCTCCAGCGTCACGGCGGCATTGACCGCGACCTTGAGGTCTTCGGTGGCGACGTATTTCTCGGTGCCTTCGAAGCGTGTGGACATGTCTTTCTCCGGTCTGCCTGCCCCTCGGCTACCGAAACGGCGCCCGCTTGGCAAGCACCACCGGGCCCGGGAAGGGCCGGCGCGGCGGCGCTGGCGGACGATTGGGGCGTGACATCCCCCGGATGCGGGTGTAAACGAGCGCCGTGGAGGAGATCGGATGCCCTGCCCGGCCCATGCGAGGGGGGGGACGGAGCACCCGGCAAGGAAAAGGAAAATGGTATGAAAGCCGAGACTTTTCTGCCCGACGATTACCGCCCGGCCGAAGACGAACCGTTCATGAACGAACGCCAGCTCGAATATTTCCGGCGCAAGCTCGAGCGCTGGAAGGCCGAGATTCTCGACGAGAGCAAGAACACGATCGAGGGCCTGCAGCAGAGCACGCGCAACATCCCCGATGTGGCCGACCGCGCCAGCGAGGAGACCGACCGCGCGCTGGAGCTCAGGACCCGCGACCGCCAGCGCAAGCTGGTGGCCAAGATCGACCAGGCCCTGCGCCGGATCGAAGAGGGCGAATACGGCTATTGCCAGGTGACCGGCGAGCCGATTTCGCTCAAGCGCCTGGATGCGCGCCCCATCGCCACCATGAGCCTCGAGGCCCAGGAGCGCCACGAGCGGCGCGAGCGGGTGCATCGCGACGACTGAGGGCGCGATGTGCCGATATGCGGAAAAGGCACATGAGAGGCTGAGGTAACCGGCACCGGGGCGCTTCGCTCCGGTGTATTCGTTTGGGGGGGCAGGATGCTCAAAGGCCAGGAAATGACCGTGATCGGCGCCGGGATCGGCGGGCTGGCTGCCGCGCTGGCAATGGCGCGGCGCGGCGCGGCGGTGCGGGTGCTGGAGCAGGCGGGCGAGATCGCCGAGGTCGGCGCCGGGCTGCAGATCAGCCCCAACGGAGTCGCGGTGCTCGATGCGCTGGGCGTCGGGCAGGCGGCGCGCGAGCGCTCGGTTTCCAGCCGGGCGGTGCGCCTGTTTGACGGGCCGGGGGGGCAGCAGGTGGCACTGCTGGATCTGGCGCAGGACGCGCCGGGGCGTGATTTCCTGCTGTTTCACCGCGCCGATCTGCAGGGCCTGCTGCTGGAAGGGGCGCGCGCGGCCGGGGTCACGGTCGAGACCGGGCGCAGGCTGATCCGTGCCGTGCCCGGCGCTGGCGCAACAAGGCTCGAATTTGCCGATGGCCGCAGCGAAGAGGCGAGCTTCGTGGTGGGGGCCGACGGGCTGCATTCGGTGTTGCGCCAGGCGCTCAACCCACCTGCCGAGCCGTTTTTTACCGGACAGGTTGCATGGCGGGCGCTGGTGGCTGACGACGGCAGCGCCGCGCATGAGGCACAGGTGCACATGGGTCCGGGGCGCCACCTGGTCAGCTATCCCCTGCGCCAGGGCCGCCTGATCAACATCGTCGCGGTCGAGGAACGGGACGCCTGGATCGCCGAGGGGTGGTTCCATCGCGACGACCCGGACAATCTGCGCGCGGCTTTCGCCGGATTTTCACCGGCGGTTCAGGCGCTGTTGCAGCGGGTTCGGGATGTGCATGTCTGGGGCCTGCACCGCCACCCGGTGGCAAGGCATTGGCACAAGGGCCGCGCGGCGATCCTGGGCGACGCGGCGCATCCGACGCTCCCCTTCATGGCCCAGGGCGCGGTGATGGCGCTCGAGGATGCCTGGGTGCTGGCCGATTCGCTCGCCGCGCTGGGGCTCGACGAGGGGCCGGCACTCTACCAGGCGCGCCGCCGCCCCCGCGCCGCGCGCGTCATCGAGGCCGCGAACCGGAACGCCCGCAATTACCACCTGCGCGCCGCTCCGGTGCGCAAGCTCGCCCATACCGGCCTGCGCCTGCTCGGCCAGCTGGCTCCCGGTCGCCTGCTTGGCCGCTACGAGTGGATCTACGGCCACGACGTGACCCGGGCCTGAACGGCGCGGCCCGCCGCGCAAGCAGGTTCAGGCCCCGCAAGGCCCGTCGCTCGCCTCTCCCGCCTTTTGGGCGGCAAATGCCAGCAGGCGGGCAAAGGCCTCGGCAAAGCGCCCGTCCTCCACCGTCAGCGCCACCCGCACATGGCCGCGCGCGGCGCGCCCGAAGCTCGCGCCGGGCATCACCGCGATGCGCGCCTCCTCCAGCAGCGCCTCGGCAAAGGCCGCCCCGCTCATCCCGGTCGCCGACACGTCAAGCATCACATACATCGTGCCCCCGGATGGCACCAGCCTTACCACGTTCTGAGCGGCGATCAACTCCATGGCGATCTCGCGCCTGCGCGCAAAGGGCGCGGCGATCTCCGCTTCTAGCCCGTCGCCCTGCTCCAGCGCAAAAAGGGCCGCGTCCTGGATATAGCCGGGCACGCCATAGGTGGTGTGTGTGGCCAGGTTGATCAGATGCGTAATCGCCTCCTCCGGCCCGACGATCCAGCCGATACGCGAGCCGGTCATGGCGTGGCTTTTCGACATCGAGCCCACTACCAGGCTGCGCTCCTCCATGCCCGGCAGGGCGCGCGGGCTCAGATGCTCGCCCTCCCAGACCTGGCTGTCATAGACCTCGTCGCTGATCAGCCACAGGTCATGGCGGCGGCAGAGCCGGGCGATGGCCTCCAGCGTCTCGCGGGTATAGATGACTCCGGTCGGGTTGTTGGGCGTGTTGATCAGCAGCGAGCGCGCGCAGGATGGGTT
>JALWTH010000279.1 GCA_027082975.1 Paracoccaceae bacterium
CGCGGGGCTCCGGGGCAATCCCCCGCCACAGTCGCACCGAGCGGCGCCGCTCTCTCTCACAATCCCGGCACAGCCCGGACCGCACAGCCCAGCCACCCCGCCTCCAAACCGGAGCGCGGGGCGCAGAGGCGCCCCCCTTCCTCTTGCCACAAATATCCCCGCCGGAGGCACCGATTTTTCTCTCGAAAAATCGCTCCCTCGCCCCGGCCCATACCCTATTGCAGATCGCCGAATGCCGCCTGCAGGCGCCTGACCGCCTCCGCCACCCGCGCGCGCGGCGTGGCGAGGTTGAAGCGCAGGAAGCCTTCGCCGCCCCTGCCGAAGGTCGGCCCGTGATTGGCGGCGATGCGCGCCTGTTTCTCGACCCGCGCGGTGTATTCTTCGTGCGCCATTCCCGTGCCCGAGAAATCGACCCAGGCGAGGTAAGTCGCCTCCAGCGGCATCGAGCGCAGGCCGGGGATCGCGTTGACCCCCTCGTCAAACAGCCTGCGGTTGCCGTCCAGATAGCCCACCAGCGCATCTACCCATTCGGCGCCTTCGGGGCTGTAGGCGGCCTCGGCCATGAACAGGCCGAAGGAATTGGGCGAGATACCGAGCGCCGCCACCCGCGCCGCAAAGCGCGCGCGCAGCGCCTCGTCATGGATGATCACGTTGCCGATATGACTGCCTGCGATGTTGAAGGTCTTGGTGGTCGCGCTCATCATCACCAGCCGGTCGGCAATGCCCTCGATCAGCGCCATCGGAATGTGCCTGTGGCCGGGCATGACCAGATCGTGATGGATCTCGTCGCTGACCAGCACCAGGTCGTGGCGCCGGGCGAAATCGGCCACCGCCTCCAGCTCGTCGCGGCTCCAGACCCGCCCGCCGGGATTGTGCGGCGAACACAGGATCAGCATCTTCTCGCGCCCGGTCATGGCCGCGTCATAGGCGTCGAAATCGAGCCGGTAGCGCCCGCCCTCCAGCACCATCTGCATCTCGGCCACCTCGCGCCCGGCGGCGCGAATCACCCGGTGAAAGGCGTGATAGACCGGGGTGAACAGCACCACCGCATCGCCCGGCTCGCTGAAGGCATCGACACAAAGCGCGGTGCCGTTGACCAGCCCGTGGGTGGTGAAGATCGCCGCCGGGTCCACCTGCCAGCCATGCCGGTTCTCCATCCACCACGCGATCGCCGCGCGATAGCTCGCATCATCGCCGTAATAGCCGTAAACGCCCACCGCGCGCATCCGCTCGAGCGCCGCTTCCACGCAGGCCGGCGGGCGAAAGTCCATATCCGCCACCCACATGGAAATTCCGTCCTCGGCCGGCACCCCGAAAAGCGACTCCATCAGATCCCACTTGGCCGAATGGGTGCCGCGCCGGTCGATGATCTCGTCGAAATTCATCCGCCTTCTCCTTCCCGCGCACAGAACCACGCTGCCGGCCAAAAGAGAAGCCCCTTTCGCCTTTCTGCAAAGATGAAAGGTGAAGCTTGCCTTTTGCCCTGCTGCGCGGTGACATTGGGGCATGGAGCTGATTTCCCTTCCCGCCGATCTGCAGGCGGTTGTCGCGCTGGCGGTTGTCGCCGGGATGTTCGTGCTGTTTCTGCGCGAGGCTTACCCGGCCGAGGTGGTGGCGATCGGCGGCGTGGCGCTGCTGCTGGTGCTGGGGATCCTGCCCTATGAAGAGGGCGTGCGGGTGCTGGCCAACCCCGCCCCCTGGACCATCGCGGCGATGTTCATCACCATGGGCGCGCTGGTGCGTACCGGGGCGCTGGCCTGGTTCACGGGCTTTGCCGAGGCGCGGGCCGAGAAGCATCCGGCGCTGGCGCTGGGGGCGCTGATGGGCTTCGTGGTGCTGGCCTCGGCCTTTGTGTCGAACACCCCGGTGGTGGTGGTGATGATCCCGGTCTTCGTGCAACTGGCGCGCAAGCTGGGCATGGCGGCGTCGAAGCTGCTGATCCCGCTCAGCTATGGCGCGATCCTCGGCGGCACCATGACCCTGATCGGCACTTCGACCAACCTGCTGGTGGACGGGGTGGCGCGGGCGCGCGGGCTGGCGCCCTTCACCATCTTCGAGGTGACGCCGCTGGGCGTGCTGCTGGTGGGCTGGGGGATGGTCTATCTCTCCCTGATCGCCCCGCGCCTGCTGCCGGAGCGCGAGAGCATGGCCGATATGCTGGGCAGGCGCGTCTCGAAGCGCTTTTTCACCGAGGTGGTGGTGCCCGAGGGCAGCGCGCTGGTGGGGCAGGCGGCGGGCGAGGTGGCGCTGTTTCGCCGCGCCGGCGTGCGGCTGGTGGACGTGGTGCGCCGCGACCGTTCCCTGCGCGCCAATCTGGGCGAGGTGGTGCTGCGGGCGGGCGACCGGGTGGTGCTGCGCACGCGCATGGAAGAGCTGATGAGCATGGCCGAGGAAGGCACGCTGCGGCCCGTGGACAAGGTAAGCTCGGTCGAGACCACCACGGTCGAAGTACTGGTGACGCCGGGCTGCCGCATGGTCGGGCGCACGCTGGGAGAGCTGCGGCTGAGGCGGCGCTACGGGGTCTATCCGCTGGCGGTGCACCGGCGCAATCAGAACCTGGCCCGGCAGATCGAAAGCCTGGTGATCCGGGTGGGCGACACGCTGCTCTTGGAGGGCGCGGCCGAGGATATTGCCCGGCTCGCCGCCGACATGGAGATGGTGGACGTCGCGCATCCTTCGGCGCGGGGCTTTCGCCGCCGCCATGCGCCGGTGGCGGTGGCCGCGCTGGTGGGGATCGTGGTGCTGGCCGGGCTCGGGGTGGCGCCGATCCTGGCGCTCGCCGTGGTGGCGGTGGCGCTGGTGCTGCTGAGCCGGGCGATTGACGCGGAAGAGGCGTTTTCCTTCGTCGATGGCCGGCTGCTGGCGCTGATCTTTGCCATGCTGGCGATCGGCGCGGCGCTGGAAAGCTCGGGCGCGGTGAAGATGCTGGCCGAGGCGCTGGCGCCGGGGCTCGCGCGCCTGCCGCCGTTCCTGATCGTCTGGGCGATCTACCTGCTGACCAGCGTGCTGACCGAGCTTGTCTCCAACAATGCCGTTGCCGTGGTGGTGACGCCCATCGCCATTGGCCTCGCCGAAGCGCTGGGGATCGAGGCGCGCCCGCTGGTGGTGGCGGTGATGGTGGCCGCAAGCGCGTCGTTCGCCACGCCGATCGGCTATCAGACCAACATGCTGGTCTACGGCCCCGGCGGCTACCGCTTCTCCGATTTCCTGCGCGTCGGCATCCCGCTCAATCTCAGCATCGGCCTGCTCGCCAGCCTGCTGATCCCGCTGTTCTGGCCGCCGTGAGCGCGGGATTGATGGGTCCTGAGCCTGAGACCTCGCGGTCTTTCGGCACGTGGCGAGCCACGCCCTGACCGCGCTCCTGACCGGCGGGCATGTCGAATCGCTCACGGTGTCGGTGCCCAGGGCGGGCTGACGGTGACACGCGGCGGCCCTGCGCTGGGGGCTCGGGAGGCGCAGCAATATCCGGCCACGCGCAAGGCAGGGCGAGAGGCGGGGCGCGGAACCGGGTGGTGAACGGGACGGGGCGGAAAGCGGGGCAGGGCGCAAACCGGAACAGGAGCGCAAAACGGCAGATGCGCCCGCGGACGGCCCGGCCCGCCGCCCATGGTGGCCGCGCGAAAGGACCGTACGGCCGGGAAGCCCTGGCCTGCGAAAACCGCAACGCCATGACGTGCCGCGCCGCCTCGCCCGCCCGCACCGCACTGGCAACCCGCACCGCACTGGCAACCCGCACCGCGCCGACACCCGCGCCCGCCCGATTTTTCTGCGAAAAATCGTACCCGCCCGACATGAAGATTTCGTAAATGGGGTCGGGGGCACAGCAAGACCGTCCCGGTCGTGTCCCATGCCTGTCCCGGGCAGCACGCACCCCGCCCGC
>JALWTH010000280.1 GCA_027082975.1 Paracoccaceae bacterium
GGCCGGCGCCGCAGCCTCGGCCGCGCCTTCCTCGATCCGCGCCAGGAGCGCGCCCACGCCCACGGTCTCGCCCTCGGCGGCGACGATCTCGGCCAGCGTGCCGGCTGCCGGCGAAGGCACTTCCACCGTCACCTTGTCGGTCTCAAGCTCGCACAGCATTTCATCCACCGCCACCGCGTCGCCCGGCTTCTTGAACCAGGTCGCGACCGTGGCTTCGGTCACGCTCTCGCCCAGGCTGGGCACATGTACTTCCTTGCTCATGCTTCACTTCCTTCGATGGCGAGCGCTTCCCTGACCAGCGCTTCCTGTTGTTCCTTGTGCGATTTCGCAAGCCCCGTGGCGGGCGAGGCCGAGGCCGCACGCCCGGCATAGGCGGGCCGGGTCGTGGCGGCGCCGATCCGGCTCAGCACCCATTCGATATTGGGCTCGATATAGGTCCAGGCGCCCTGGTTCTTGGGCTCTTCCTGGCACCAGACGAATTCCGCCCCCTTGAAGCGCTCCAGTTCCTTGACCATCGACAGCGCCGGGAAGGGGTAGAATTGCTCGATCCTGAGCAGGTAGATGTCGTCGATCCCGGCCGCGTCGCGCGCTTCCAGGAGGTCGTAATAGACCTTGCCCGCGCACATCACGACGCGGCGGATCTTGTCGTCGGCGACAAGCCGGGTGTCCGAGGAGCCCTTCTGCGCATCGTCCCACAGCACCCGGTGAAACGACGAGCCGGTGGTGAAATCCTCGCGCCGCGACACCGCCTTCTTGTGGCGCAGGAGCGATTTCGGCGTCATCAGGATCAGCGGCTTGCGGAAAGAGCGGTGCAGCTGGCGGCGCAGGATGTGGAAATAGTTGGCCGGGGTGGTGCAATTGGCGACGATCCAGTTATCGCCCCCCGAAAGCTGCAGATAGCGCTCGAGCCGGGCCGAGCTGTGCTCCGGCCCCTGGCCCTCGAAGCCATGCGGCAGCAGGCAGACCAGCCCGGACATGCGCAGCCACTTGGCCTCGCCCGAGGAAATGAACTGGTCGAACATGATCTGCGCGCCATTGGCAAAGTCGCCGAACTGCGCCTCCCACATCACCAGCGCATTGGGCTCGGCCAGCGAATAGCCGTATTCGAAGCCCAGCACCGCATATTCCGAAAGCATCGAATCGATCACCTCGTAGCGGGCCTGGCCGGCGCGGATATGGTTGAGCGGGTAGTGGCGCTCTTCGGTTTCCTGGTCGATGAAGGCCGAGTGGCGCTGGCTGAAGGTGCCGCGGGTACTGTCCTGCCCGGCCAGGCGCACCGGGTAGTTCTCCAGCAGCAGCGAGCCGAAGGCCAGCGCCTCGCCCGTGGCCCAGTCGATCCCCTCGCCTGTTTCCAGCGCCTTCTGCTTGGCGGCGAGCATCCGCCCCACGGTCTTGTGCAGGTGGAAGCCCTCGGGCACCCGGGTCAGGGCCGCGGCCACCTCGTCATAGGTCTCGGGCGCGATTGCGGTCTCGCCGCGCTGGTATTCCTTGCCCTGGCGGTCGAGCTTGGACCAGCGCCCGTCGAGCCAGTCGGCCTTGCGGGGCCTGTAGCTCTTGCCGGCCTCGAATTCCTCGTTGAGGAAGGCCTGAAAGGCCATCTTCATGTCCTCGACCTCCACCGGGTCGATCAGCCCGTCGGCGGCCAGCCGGTCGGTATAGAGCTGCAGCGTGGTCGGGTGCTGCTTGATCCGCTTGTACATCAGCGGATTGGTGAACATCGGCTCATCGCCCTCGTTATGGCCGAAGCGGCGGTAGCAGAACATGTCGATCACCACGTCCTTGTGGAACTTCTGGCGAAACTCGGTGGCGACCTTGGCGGCGTGGACCACCGCTTCGGGGTCGTCGCCATTGACGTGGAAAATCGGCGCCTCGACCATCAGCGCGATATCGGTGGGATAGGGCGAGGAGCGGCTGAAATGCGGCGCGGTGGTGAAGCCGATCTGGTTGTTGACGACGATATGGATCGTGCCGCCGGTGCGGTGGCCGACAAGCCCCGAAAGGCCGAAACACTCCGCCACCACCCCCTGCCCGGCAAAGGCGGCGTCGCCATGCAGCAGCACCGGCAGCACCTCGGCGCGCTCGAGATCCTCGCGCTGGTCCTGCTTGGCGCGCACCTTGCCCAGCACCACCGGGTTCACCGCCTCGAGGTGGCTCGGATTGGCGGTCAGGCTGAGATGCACCTTGTTGCCGTCGAACTCCCGGTCCGAGGAGGCGCCGAGGTGGTATTTCACATCGCCCGAGCCGTCCACGTCCTCGGGCTTGAAGGAGCCGCCCTGGAATTCGTTGAAGATCGCGCGAAACGGCTTGCCCATCACGTTCGCGAGCACGCTCAGGCGGCCGCGATGGGGCATGCCGATGACGATCTCCTTCACCCCCAGCGCACCGCCGCGCTTGATGATCTGCTCCATCGCCGGGATCAGGCTTTCGCCCCCGTCGAGGCCGAAGCGCTTGGTGCCCATGTATTTGACATGCAGGAACTTCTCGAACCCCTCCGCCTCGACCAGCTTCTTCAGGATCGCCTTGCGCCCCATGCGGGTGAACTGGATCTCCTTGCCCAGCCCCTCGATGCGCTCCTTGAGCCAGCCGGCCTGCTCCGGGTTGGAGATATGCATGTATTGCAGCGCGAAAGTGCCGCAATAGGTGCGGTTCACGATCTCCATGATCTGGCGCAGGGTGGCGGTCTGCAGCCCCAGCACGTTGTCGATGAAGATCGGCCGGTCCATGTCGGCCTCGGTGAAGCCGTAAGACGCCGGGTCGAGCTCCGGCAGCGCCGGGATCTCGCGCAGGCCCAGCGGGTCGAGCCGGGCCTTGCGGTGGCCGCGGATGCGGTAGGCGCGGATGATCATCAGCGCGCGGATCGAGTCGAGCACCGCGCGGCGCACCTGCTCGTCGGAAATGCTGACCTCGCGCTTCTCGGCCTCGGCGACGATCTTTTCGGCGATTTTCGCCCCGTCCCTCGGCCCGGTCTCCCCCGGTCCCGTTTCCTCGCGCGCGGTTTCCGCCGGCCCTGCCTCCTCGGGCCACATGCCATCGAGCGCGTGGGTCAGCTCGTCATCGGGCATCGGCGGCCAGTCGGCGCGCGCCCAGGAGGGGCCGGCGGCCTCGGCCGCGACATCGCTTCCGGCATCGCCCAGCGCCGCGAAATACGCATCCCAGGCCGCATCCACCGCCGCCGGATCGCGCGCCCACTGGGCATAGAGCTGCTCCATGTAATCGGCATTGTGGCCTTGCAGAAAGGATGAGGCCCGGAAGCTTTCGTTTGGCGAATGATCGTTCATGATATGCTCCGTTGCGGAGGGTGAAAAAATGTCAGCCCACGGGGTTGGTACGCAGGAAAGTCTCGGCGACACCGGATATTTCCGGCACAGGACCGATTTTCCCGGCCAGCTTTTCGGCATCCATCGTCGCGGCGGGGGCGCCCAAGGTGGCGGCAAGCGCCAGCCCGAGCGCAGCGAGGCCCCCGAATCGCCCGAATTTTCTGCGAAAATTCGTGGCCACCGCCGCCTCCTACCCGATCGCCTTCAGCACCGCTTCGCCGAGTTCGGCGGGGCTTTCGGCGACCACGATCCCGGCGCTTTTCATCGCCTCGATCTTGTCGTCGGCGCCGCCCTTGCCGCCGGAGACGATGGCGCCAGCGTGCCCCATGCGCCGGCCCGGGGGCGCGGTGCGCCCGGCGATGAAGCCCGCGACCGGCTTTTTGCGGCCCTTCTTCGCTTCGTCCTTCAGAAACTGCGCCGCTTCCTCCTCGGCGGAGCCGCCGATCTCGCCGATCATGATGATGCTCTCGGTCTCGTCATCGGCGAGGAACATCTCCAGCACCTCGATATGCTCGAGCCCCTTGATCGGGTCGCCGCCGATGCCCACCGCGGTGGACTGGCC
>JALWTH010000281.1 GCA_027082975.1 Paracoccaceae bacterium
TCCTGCTGCTGGTCGGGGGCTTCGGCACCTGGTCGGTCACCGCCAATATCGCCGGGGCGGTGGTCGCCCCCGGCCAGCTGGAGGTCGAGCAGAACCGCCAGGTGGTGCAGCATCCCGACGGGGGCGTGGTCCTTGCCATCGAGGTGCAGGAAGGCGATACGGTCGCGGCCGGCGATGTGCTGATCCGCCTCGACCCATCGGAGCTGGCCGCCGAGCGCAATATCACCGAGGCCACGCTGTTCGAGATCCTTGCCCGCAGCGCCCGGCTGGAGGCGGAGCGCGACGGGGCCGAGACGGTCGCCTTTCCGCCGGAACTGGCCGGGCTGATCGACAGCCGCCCGGATGTGCGCGCCCTGACCGAGGGGCAGGAGCGGCTGTTTCGCTCGCGCCGCGACACGCTGGCTTCGCAGCTCGAACAATTGCGCAAGCGCATCGGCCAGATCGGCAACCAGATCCAGGGGATCGACGCCCAGGCCACCGCCCTGGCCGAGCAGCTGGACCTGATACGCGGCGAACTCGAGAACCAGCAGGCATTGCTTGCAAAAGGCCTGACCCAGGCCGCCCGGGTGCTGGAACTGCAACGGGAAGAGGCTTCGCTTCTGGGCCAGCAGGGCCGCCTTCAGGCACAGCGGGCCGAAGCCGCGGGGCGCATCACCGAAATCGAGATCGAGATCCTGCGCAAGCAGGACGTCCGTCGCGAAGAGGCGATCACCGAGCTGCGCGACCTCGGCGTCAAGCGCCTCGAGCTTGCCGAAAAGCTGCGCACCCTGGAGCAGAAGCTGGACCGGCTCGATATCCGCGCTCCGGTCTCCGGCGTGGTGCTGGCGCTCAGCGTCTTTGCCGAGCGTTCGGTGATCCGCCCGGCCGAGCCGCTGATGTATATCGTGCCGCAGGACCGCCCGCTGCTGGTCGCGGCGCGGATCAGCCCGATCCATGTGGACGAGGTCTATCCCGGGCAGGAGGTGGCGGTGCGCTTTGCCGCGCTCGACAGCCGCACCACGCCGCAACTGTTCGGCCATGTGGTCACGGTATCGCCCGATGCGCTCACCGACCAGAATACCGGCGCGCGCTATTACAAGGTGGAAATCCGCCTCGACGAGGGCGAGATGGACAAGCTCCCCGAGGGCGTGGCGCTGGTGCCGGGGATGCCGGCCACGGCCTTTATCCGCACCTCGGAGCGCACCCCGCTGGCCTACCTGGTGAAGCCGCTCTCGGAGTATTTCACCAGGGCCTTCCGCGAGGAGTGAGGGCGCGTTGCCCCCGGGGGTCGCTTGAAGGGATAAAGCTTGATGGACCGGAGGCATGCGGCCGCCCGGGTGGGCGCATGCCGGGCCGCAAGCGGACCGGCGGTTGCAATCCGCGCGTCTCGCCCCTCGAAAGGGACGAAAGAGCCTCAAGCGATTACCGTGGCAAGCCGCAGCCGGCGCTTGCGCGCGCGCCCCTTCCCGGCTAGCGTCTGCAGCAAATCCCGCGCTGAAAGGAACGCCCATGTCCACCATCGAATCCCACCTCGCCGCGCTGGGCATTACCCTGCCCGATGCGCCCGCGCCGGCCGCCAATTACGTGCCCTTCGTGCAGGTGGGCGATCTGGTGCATGTCTCCGGGCAGGTGCCCATGGCCGACGGCGCCTTCATCACCGGAAAGCTGGGCGATGACATGGACGCCGAGGCCGGCGCCGCTGCCGCGCGCGTCTGCGCGATCAGCCTGCTGGCCCAGGTCAAGGCCGCCTGCGGGGGCGATCTCGACCGTCTCGTGCGGGTGGTGAAGCTCACCGGCTTTGTCAATTCCACCGCCGATTTCGGCGACCAGCCCAGGGTGATCAACGGCGCGTCCGACTTCATGGTCGAGGTGCTGGGCGAAGCCGGGCGGCACGCGCGCTCGGCGGTCTCGGCGGCCTCGCTGCCCTTCGGGGTCGCGGTCGAGATCGAGGGGATCTTCCAGATCAGATGAGCCCGACGACCGCCCTGCATCCCGACTTCCTGCGCCTGCCCATCGCCCACCGCGCCCTGCACGATCTCGCCGCCGGGCGCCCGGAAAACAGCCTGAGCGGGATCCGGGCGGCGGTTGCGGCGGGCTACGGGGTCGAGATCGACCTGCAGCCCTCCGCCGACGGGGTGGCGATGGTGTTTCACGACTACCGGCTTGAAAGGCTGACCGGCGCGCGCGGGCCGGTATGCCTCAGGAGCGCGGCCGAACTGGGCGCGATCCCCCTCACCGGCAGCGCCCATGGCGACACGATCCCGACGCTTGCCGAGGCGCTGGAGGCGGTCGCGGGGCAGGTGCCGCTGCTGATCGAGATCAAGGACCAGGACGGCGCGCTGGGCCCGGATGTGGGGGGGCTGAGCCGGGCCTGTGCCGAGGCGCTGGCGGGCTATCAGGGCCCGGTCGCGGTGATGGGGTTCAACCCGCACAGCGTCGCTGACTTTGCCGCCCACATGCCGGGCATCCCGGTGGGGCTGACCACCGGGCGCTTCCTCTCGGAGAACTGGCCGGTGGCCGAAGCCCGGCTTGAAGAATTGCGCCAGATACCGGACGTGGCCGCGCTGGGCGCGAGCTTCATCAGCCACCGGGCCGATGCGCTCGGTGCTGACCGGGTGGCGGAGCTGAAGGCCGGCGGTCTGCCGATCCTGTGCTGGACCATCCGCAGCGCCGAGGCCGAGGCCAAGGCACGCAATGTGGCCGATAACGTCACCTTCGAGGGCTATCTGCCGGCGATCCCCGCATGAGCCTCGAGATTCGCCTGCATCACGGCCTTGCCGAGATACCGGCCCGCGCCTGGGATGCCTGCGCGGGAGCGACCGGGGGGCGCCCGGCCGATCCCTTCACCACCCACCGCTTCCTGCTGGCGCTGGAAGAGAGCGGCTCGGTCGGGCCCGGCACCGGCTGGGCGCCCCGTTACCTGAGCGCGTGGCGGGGCGAAGAGATGATCGCCGCCGCGCCGATGTATCTCAAGAGCCACAGCCTGGGCGAATATGTCTTCGATCACGCCTGGGCCGATGCCTGGGCGCGCGCCGGCGGGCGGTATTATCCGAAGCTGCAGGTGGCGGTGCCCTTTACCCCGGTGCCGGGGCGGCGCTTCCTGTGCCTGCCGGGGCACGAGGCAGAGGGACGGGCGGCGCTCTTGGCCGCGATGGTGGAGCTGGCCGAGGAGAGCGGGCTTTCCTCGGCGCATGTGACCTTCTGCACCGGCGAGGAGGCGGCGGCGGGTGAGCGGCTGGGGCTCTTGCACCGGATCGGCGAGCAATATCACTGGGCGAATCGGGGATATGCCGACTTTGGCGCCTTCCTCGCCGCGCTTTCCTCGCGCAAGCGCAAGAATATCCGCCGCGAGCGGCGCGTGGCGCAGGGCTTTGGCGGCGAGATCGTGGCGCTGAGCGGCAGCGAGATCGGCCCCGAGCACATGGAGGCCTTCTGGGCCTTCTACCAGGATACCGGCCAGCGCAAATGGGGCCGGCCCTACCTGACGCGCGCCTTTTTCGACCTCGCCCGCGAGCGGATGGCCGAGGACATGCTGCTGGTGCTGGCGCGCCGCCAGGGGCGCTGGGTGGCCGGGGCGCTCAATTTCATCGGCGCCGATGCGCTTTATGGCCGCTGGTGGGGGGCGGTGGAGCGCCATTCCTGCCTGCATTTCGAGCTCTGCTATTATCGGGCGATCGACTACGCCATTGCCCACGGCCTCGCCCGTGTGGAGGCCGGCGCGCAGGGCGAGCACAAGATTGCCCGCGGCTACCTGCCGGTCACCACCCATTCGCTGCACTGGATCGCGGACGCGCGCTTTCGCGCCGCGGTGGCCGAATATGTGGCCGCCGAGGCCGAGGCGGTGGGCGAGGACATGGAGATCCTCACAGAGATGGGACCATTTCGCGCAGGCAATCGCGGCGAGGGCGATTGACGCCTCCCGCGCCTGCCCCCACATAGGGGCCAGACCAACTACAGGAGATGACACATGGCTTACACGATCGACCGCCTGCTGGAAGGCACGAGCATGGAAGAGGCCGATGCCCGCACCCGCGCGGCGCTGGCCGATGCCGGTTTTGGCGTGCTGACGGAGATCGACGTCAAGGCGACGATGAAGAAGAAGATCGACAAGGACATGCCGGGCTACAAGATCCTTGGCGCCTGCAACCCGAACATGGCCTGGGAGGCGATCGGGCTGGAAAACAAGATCGGCGCCATGCTGCCCTGCAACGTGATCCTGCGCGAGGTGGATGGCGGCATCGAGGTCTCGGCGGTGGACCCGGTGGCCTCGATGGCCGGCGTGGGCAATGACGAATTGTCCAGGGTGGCCGGGCAGGTGCGCGAGATGCTGGCCGGCGTGGTCGCGGCGGTGTAGCGCTGACGGAGCGGCCGGGGCGATTTTTCTGCGAAAAATCGAGGCCCGGCCGCGCCCATGGGAGGGGAAGGATGGAGCGGATCGCGGTCATCGGGGCCGGGCAGGCCGGGGCGTCGCTGGTGGCGAAGCTGCGGGCGCTGGGCCATGACGGAAAGATCACCCTTATCGGCGAAGAGCCCTTCCCCCCCTATCAGCGCCCGCCGCTTTCCAAGGCCTATCTGCTGGGCGAGATGGAGCGCGAGCGGCTGTTTCTGCGACCTGAGGAATATTACGGCGAGCATGATATCGACCTGCGCCTTGGCGCGCGGGTCGAGGGCATTGACCCGGCGGCAAGGGAAATCTCGCTTGCCGGCGAGGCCCTTGCCTATGACGCGCTGGTGCTGACCACCGGCGCCACGCCCAACCGCCTGCCGGCCGCCATTGGCGGCGATCTCGTGGGCGTGCATGTGGTGCGCGGGCTTGCGGATATCGACGCCATGGCGCCCGAATTCGCCCCGGGCCGCCGCCTGCTGGTGGTTGGCGGTGGCTATATCGGGCTGGAAGCCGCGGCGGTGGCGGCGCAGAAGGGGCTTTCGGTCACGCTGATCGAGGCGGGTGCGCGGATATTGCAGCGGGTGGCGGCGCCGCAGACCTCGGATTATTTCCGCGCCCTGCACCGCTCGCACGGGGTGGATATCCGCGAGGGCGTGGGGCTTGAGCGCCTCACCGGCGCGGGGCGCGTGGGCGCGGCCCAGCTCAGTGATGGCAGCGAACTCGAGGTGGATTTCGTCATCGTCGGGATCGGCGTGCGCCCGGCCACCGCGCTGGCCGAGGCCGCCGGGCTCACGCTCGATAACGGCATCGCGGTGGACGAGATGGGCCGCACGTCGGACGCGCATATCTGGGCCGCGGGCGATTGCGCATCCTTTCCTTACCGCGGCGGGCGCATCCGGCTCGAAAGCGTGCCCAACGCGATCGAGCAGGCCGAGGCGGTGGCGGCCAACATCCTGGGTGCCGGCGCGCCCTATGTGGCGAAGCCGTGGTTCTGGTCGGACCAGTATGACGTGAAGCTGCAGATGGCCGGGCTCAATAGCGGCCATGACGATGTGGCGCGCCGCCCCGGCGCCAAGGCGGGCTCCGAGAGCTACTGGTATTTTCGCGGGGATGAACTGCTGGCGGTGGAGGCGATGAACGACCCGCGCGCCTACATGGCGGGCAAGCGGCTGATCGAGGCGGGCAAGAGCCCCGACAAGGTGGCGCTGGCCGATCCGCAGAGCGACCTCAGGGCGCTGATGTAGATGCGCATCATCGCGGGGCAGTTTCGCGGCACCCGCCTGGCCGCCCTGGGCAAGGGCGATCCGGGCGCGCATCTGCGCCCCACCGGCGACCGGGTGCGCGAGAGCCTCTTTTCCATGCTGGCCGGCGGGCGCTTTGGCGAGGCGATCGGCGGGGCGCGGGTGCTGGACCTGTTTGCCGGCACCGGCGCGCTCGGGCTCGAGGCGCTCTCGCGCGGGGCGGCGAGCGCGACCTTTGTCGATAGCGGGCGCAAGGCGCAGGCGCTGATCCGCGAGAATATCGGCCGATGCCGGGCGCAGAACACCCGCCTGATCGCCCGCGATGCGCGCCGGCTCGGCCCCGGCAGCCCGCATGACCTCGTATTCCTCGACCCGCCCTATGGCGCGGGGCTCGGCGAGGCGGCACTGGCGCGGGCGCTGGAAGGCGGCTGGATCGCCCCCGGCGCCCTGATCGTCTGGGAGGAAAGCGCCCCCATCACCCCGCCCGCGCGCACCGACCTCCTCGAAAGCCGCGCTTACGGGGGCACCATGCTTTCCTTTTTGCGCGCCGGGTAAGGTCTTTTGCCGTTGCAGGTCTTGCCCCGAGCCGGCGGATACAGAAATTCGGCAGGAGAAACCGGCGATGAAGCGGGAAGTTTCAGCGATGCTTGTGCACAGCCTGAAAGACGTGGGCAGGCGGGCACAAGACAAACCGGGGCGCCGGTACCAGCCACCGGCTGCTGGCCGGGAAGGGCTGGATGGGCTTTGGCCTCTGCCCACGGTGCCCAGCGCCGGCCAGAATGCCCGCCTGCAATATCGCAACCGCCTGGAGGCCTGCCATTGCATCGGTGCGCGCCCCTTTCATCTTTCCAAAAATACTCCCGCCGGAGGCACGATTTTTCGCAGAAAAATCGCCTCGGTCGAGGGTATCTCCCCTGCGCCCCTCCGCCATTCGATTACGCCTGCCCGAAACATTCAGGGAAAAGACGCCTTTGAACGGCAGCAGATCTCGCGCGGCATCGAGGGATCGCCTCATGCCGTGCGAAACCTGCTCCCTGTCCGTCCTGAGCCTAACGCTCGAGATCGACCGGCATGGTGATGGTCATGTCACCGGCCTTTTCGAAGGTCAGGGTGAGGGTCAGGGTTTCGCCGTCGCTCAGGGGGCGGGTCAGCCCCATGAGCATGACGTGATCGCCGCCGCGGGCAAGGATGTGTTCGCCATGGGCAGGGATGGAAAAGCCGCCCTCGACCCGGCGCATCTGCATCACGCCGCCCTCGCCTTTGATATGGGTGTGAAGCTGGGCGAGCCTTGCCGCATCGGTGCGCACGCCGATCAGCCGGTCGTCTTCGTCGCCGCTATTGAGGATGGTCATGAAGGCCGCACCGGCTTTGGCGCTCATCCCCGAAGAGCGGGCATAGGCATCGGTCACGGCGATTTCGCTGCCGGCAAGGGCGGGCAGCGCGATAGCAAGCGCAGCGGTCGTGGCTGCGACGGTCGTCTTGAAAGACATGGCTGTTCTCCGTCAGTTGTTTGAAAGATACATGGTTCAAACAAATCCGGGAGGGTCCCGCGCCGAGGGGGGCAGCGTGGTTTCGGGCGGGTGGAATGTCGGGCGCGCCGGCGCCAGGACACTGGAGAGCCGCCCTGCCGGCAGGGCAATGACAGGCAGCGAGAAGGTCGCGGCAAACAGCGCCGTGCCGTCGGGGCAGGGGGCGGTCTTTTCGACCGGCCTGCCGTCCGGGCCGAGGGTGACGGTGGTAAGGGTGGTGCCCGAGCAGATCACCGCCAGCGTGCCCGTGACCGGCATCTGCCCGCGCGCATCGGCGAGGATCAGGCCGCTCAACACCATGAGCGCGGCGAGGAGAAATGCGAAGGCGCGGCGCAACATTCCCGCACGGTAAGGTTTGCTGCCGCCCGGCGCAAGCGACAAAAGGAAGCGACCCCGCCGGGCAGGGCGGGGCCGCGAATTTTCGCAGAAAATTCGGGCGCGCTTCAGGCGGAGGCTTCGGCCTGTGCCCTGGCGATGTCCTTCTTGATCTTCAGCGCCCGGGGCGAAAGCTCGCTGTCCCTGGCCTTGGCCAGAAAGGCATCGAGCCCGCCGCGGTGGTCCACCGTGCGCAGGGCGGCCGCCGAGATGCGCAGGCGGAAAGAGCGGCCCAGCACCTCGCTTTGCAGGGTCACGTCGTTGAGGTTGGGCAGGAACCGGCGCTTGGTGCGGTTCTTGGCGTGAGAGACGTTATTGCCCGTCATCGGGCCTTTGCCGGTCAGTTCGCAAACACGCGACATGGGTCGATCCTCTTCGCTTGCCACATTCCCGGGCATCCCGGCGGGCTTCCAAACCAAAGGGGCGCCGCAAGCGCGGCACCCGCAAATCTCGTCCGCGCCTATTAGGCGCTAATCGGCGGGGCGTCAAGTGAGTCGCGCGGGCTTTCCTTGTCACCCTATGTCTCGCCGAGAAAGCCGCCGGACTGGCGTGCCCAGAGGCGGGCATAGGTGCCCCGGGCCGCGCGCAGTTCCGCATGGGTGCCGGTCTCGACGATGCGGCCCCGATCCATCACCACGATCCGGTCCATGCGGGCGATGGTGGACAGGCGGTGGGCGATGGCCAGCACGGTCTTGCCCTCCATGACCCGGCCCAGCGCCTTCTGGATCACCGCTTCCACCTCGCTGTCGAGCGCGCTGGTGGCCTCGTCCAGCACCAGGATCGGCGCGTCCTTGAGGATGGCGCGGGCGAGCGCGATGCGCTGGCGCTGGCCGCCCGAGAGCTTCACCCCGCGCTCGCCGAGATGGGCGTCGTAGCCGCTGCGGCCGTGGTGGTCGGTGAGGCCAAGGATGAAGTCATGCGCCTCGGCCTTGCGCGCGGCTTCGATCACTTCGGCCGCGCTGGCGCCGGGGCGGCCATAGGCGATGTTGTCCAGCGCCGATCGGTTGAACATCGCGGTTTCCTGGGTGACCATGCCGATCGCCGCGCGCAGGGATTGCTGGGTGACGGCCGAGATGTCCTGCCCGTCGATGCGGATGGTCCCGGCCTCGATGTCGTAGAGCCGGAGCAGGGCGGCGACCAGGGTGGATTTGCCCGCCCCCGAGGCGCCGACAATGCCCAGCTTCTCGCCCGGCGCGACGGTCAGGGTGATGTCGCGGATCCCGCCCGCCTCGCGCCCGTAGCGAAAGCTTACCCGCTCGAAGGCGACCTCGCCGGCGCGCACTCGCAGCGCCGGGGCGCCCTCGGCATCGGTCAGGCCGTGGGGCGGGGTGAGGGTGGCGATTCCGTCCTCGACCTCGCCCACATGGCTGTAGATCTGCATCAGCGTGAAGCTGACCCAGCCGGTCATCTGGCTGAGCCGGATCGAGATGGCCCCGGCGGCGACCACATCGCCCTCGCTGGCCAGCCCCCGCGCCCAGAGCCAGGCGGTGGCGCCGATCAGTACGGTCGGCAGCAGCCCGGCCAGCCCCATCAGCACGAACCGGAACCAGGCCGCCAGCCGCCCCCAATCGCGCGCCCGCTGGCGAAAGTCCTCGATCGCCGCATGGGCGGCGGCGTCTTCGTGGGCGTCGTGGGCAAAGAGCTTCACGGTCTTGATATTTGTCACCGTATCGACCAGCTGGCCGGTGACATTGGTGCGCGCATTGGCCCGCGCTCCGGCCCGCGCCCGGGCGCGCGGCAGAAACCAGCGGATCAGCAGGAAATAGGCCGCAAGCCAGGCGAGCATGGCCAGGGCCACGCTCCAGTGGATCGTGCCCACCAGCGCCAGCGAGGCCAGCGCCGCGGTCAGGGCGAAGACCACGGTATTGATGGTCTCGATGGTGACTTCGGTCAGCGAATTGGCCACCTGCAGCTGCTTCTGGGCGATGCGCCCGGCGAAGTCGTTGTCGAAGAACTCGACCGAGTGGCCCAGGGTCCAGCGCGAGATGCGCGACAGCACCGCGGCGGAGAGGTTGGGCGCCAGCACATACTGGTTGAACGCGCTGCCGAGCCCCAGCAGGACCGGGCGCAGCAGGATGAAAAACCCCGCCAGCAGCGCCAGGAGCCCCGCCGCCAGCGCGCCGAAGCCCGCCGGCGTGGCGCCCAGCAGGCTGTCGATCACATGGCCCAGCACCCGCGCCCCGAGCGCTTCGGTCACGCCGGCGGCCACATTCATCAGCGCGGCGGCGAGGATGATCCGCCCGCTGCCCCTCAGCGCCCAGCGAAAGAACGGCCCCAGCCGGCGCGGCGGCGGGCCGTCGGCGGGCGCGTAGGGGTCGGCGAGAGCTTCGAAAAAGCCGGACATGCAGAGGCTCCGTAAGCGGGATACATGCCCGATATACATGCCGGGCGCGAAAAGGGGGAGCACAAGATACCGCCCGCAGGCAGCCACGGCAAAGGCGCCCGGCAGGGCAGACGGGCGGGCGGAAGGCGGACGGAAGGGGGGGCGCCCGGCAGGGCGGACGGATGGGCGGACGGATGGGCGGCGGACGCGAAAAGCCCGGGCCGGAGCCCGGGCTTTCCCTCCCTGTCAGGCCGTGGCCTGGCTCAGTTGGTGAATTCGGGATAGGCTTCCATCCCCAGTTCGGCCACGTCGAGCCCGTTGATCTCCTCTTCTTCGGAGACCCGGATGCCGACGGTCAGCTTCAGCAGCATCCACACCACCAGCGACACGACGAAGACGAAGACGCCGACGATGACGATGGACTTGAGCTGCACCAGGTAGCTGGCGCTGTCATTGGTCAGCGGCACGACCATGGTGCCGAAGATGCCGGCCATCAGGTGCACCGGGATCGCGCCAACGGCGTCGTCGATCTTCAGCTTGTCGAGGAAAGGCACCGCGAAGACCACGATCACCCCGCCCACGGCGCCGATCAGGGTCGCCATGCCCAGGCCCGGGGTCAGCGGCTCGGCGGTGATCGACACGAGGCCGGCCAGGGCGCCGTTGAGCACCATGGTCAGGTCCACCTTCTTGTAGAGCAGCTGGGTCAGGATCAGGGCCGCGATGGCGCCACCGGCGGCCGCGGTGTTGGTATTGGCCATGATGCGGCTGATATCGGCCACGTTGCCGGCGGTATCCATGTAGAGCTGCGAGCCGCCGTTGAAGCCGAACCAGCCCAGCCACAGGATGAAGGTGCCCAGGGTGGCCAGCGTCAGGTTGGAGCCGACGATCGGCTGGATCTTGCCATCCTTGCGGTACTTGCCCAGCCGCGGCCCCAGCACCAGCGCGCCCGCGAGCGCCGCCCAGCCGCCGACCGAATGCACCACGGTGGAGCCCGCGAAATCCTGAAAGCCCATCGCGTCGAGGAAGCCGCCGCCCCATTTCCAGCTCGCCTGCACCGGGTAGATCAGCGCCACCAGCACGACGATGAAGCTGAGGAACGGCCACAGCTTGATCCGCTCGGCCAGGGTGCCCGAGACGATCGAGGCGGTGGTGGCGCAGAACATCAGCTGAAAGAAGAAGTCCGAGCCCACCGAGGCATAGGTGAGGTCGGTCTGGGTGTCGGCCAGCCCCACCGCCTCGAGCACCGCCGGGCCGAAGGCGCCCAGCATCCCGTCGATGGTCCAGCCGTCGCCGGGATACATCAGGTTGTAGCCGATCGCGTAGTAGAGCACCGCGGCGATGGAAAACAGCGCCACGTTCTTGGTCAGCTGCATGGTCACGTTCTTGGAGCGCACGAGGCCGGCTTCGAGCATGGCAAAGCCCGCCCCCATCCACATGACCAGAAAGCCGGTCACCAGGAACATGAAGGTGGTGAAGATATAGCCGATCTCCTCGTTGGGCGGCGTCATGTCCGCCTCCTGGGCAAGGCCCAGGCTCGGCAGCAGCGCCGCGCCCGTGGCCAGAGTGATGAACTTGGTCAGTCGCATGTCGTTTCCCCTCATCCGCTCAGATAGCGTCTTCGTTGGTTTCGCCGGTGCGCACGCGCAGGGCGCTTTCCACATCCAGCACGAATATCTTGCCGTCGCCGATCTTGCCGGTATTGGCGGTCTTGGCGATGGTCTCGACCACCTGTTCGGCCATGTCGGCGCCAACCACGATCTCGAGCTTCACCTTGGGCAGGAAATTCACCGAATATTCCGCGCCCCGGTAGATCTCGGTATGGCCGGCCTGGGCGCCGAAGCCCTTGATCTCGGTTACCATCATGCCGCGCACGCCGATCCCGGTCAGGGCCTCGCGCACGTCCTCAAGCTTGAACGGCTTGATCGTCGCAATGATCATCTTCACGTTCGTTCCCCCTCTTCTGCCTCGGGATGGGGCGGAACCCCTGTCCCGCCGGATGCGCCGAAACAAATGCCTGCCGGCGATCCGGGCAACAAAACCGCCCGTTTTTCAGCCGCTGAATCGCGGATTTGCCATAATTCCCGCGTTTTGGCCGCCCAATGCCCAAATTTTGGGCACAGCAATAACGGCGCCGCAGAGCATTGAGGCTCCACATTCGCCGCCCCGGCGGTTAGAAAGGGGCAAAAGCAAATACGGGCAACCGAGCAAACCGGCAGGAAAGAGCATGAGTGGATCAGGCAGGAAACGCCCGCCCCTGGTGGCGGACAGGCGCTATCCGGCGGCAGGCGGGCGGCCGCGCAATGCCGCCAGGCCGCCGCAGAAGCCGCAAAAGCCGCGCAAGCCGCAAAAGCCGAAAAAGCCTGCGCGCAAGACAGGCAAAACCCGCCAGAGCCGCGCCCGGCGGCGCCTGCCCCGCCTCATTGCCTGGCCGCTGGCGCTGATCCGCTGGATCTTCCGCCTGACCTGGCGCCTGATCCTGGGTAGCGCCGTGGCGGTAACGGCGGTGGTGGCGCTGGCGGTGATCTACTACGCTTCCACCATGCCGCCGCTCTCGGCCATGGTCGACGGGCGCGCGCGCGGCTCGGTGACCATGCTCGACCGCCACGGCGAAATCTTCGCCTGGCGCGGCGAGCAGTTCGGCGGCATCATCACCCCGGACAGCGTCTCGCCGCATCTGAAAAACGCCATCATCGCCACCGAGGACAAGCGCTTCTACCGCCATTTCGGCGTCAGCCCGCGCGGCATTGCCAGCGCCATGCGGATCAATATCCGCGAGGGGCGCAGCCCGCTTTCGGGCAATGGCGGCTCGACGCTCACCCAGCAGGTGGCCAAGCTGGTCTGCATGGGCCAGCCCTTCGACCCCAAGCGGTGGGAAAGCGAGCGCGCCTATGAAAAGGAGTGCCGGCAATCCTCGCTCTGGCGCAAGGCGCGCGAGGCCGCCTTTGCCCTGGCGCTGGAGGCGCGCTTCAGCAAGGACGAGATCCTGACCATCTACCTCAACCGCGCCTTCCTCGGCGCCGGCGCCTACGGGTTCGAGGCCGCCAGCCAGCGCTATTTCGGCAAATCCGCCGCCGATCTCAGTCCGGCCGAGGCGGCGATGCTCGCCGGCGCGCTCACCGCCCCCTCGCGCTACGCGCCGACCAGAAACCTCGAGCGCAGCCAGGCGCGCGCGGCCACCGTGATCAAGCTGATGCGCGACCAGGGCTACCTGAGCGAGGCCCAGGCCCAGGCCGCCTGGGCCAGCCCGGCGACGCTGAGCCCGGTCGCCAAGGCCAGGCCCGGGGGCTATTTCGCCGACTGGATCATGTCCACCGGCCCCGATTTCCTGACCCGCGACACCACCGAAGACGTGATCATCCGCACCACGCTGGACCAGGACATCCAGCAGGCCGCCGAAGACGCCCTCACCTGGGTATTCGAAAACAAGGTCAGCGAGGGCAGCGAAGCCCAGGCGGCGATCATCATCATGTCGGCCGACGGCGCGGTGCGGGCCATGGTCGGCGGGCGCGACGTGCGCGCCTCCGCCGCCTTCAACCGCGCGATCCAGGCCAAGCGCCAGACCGGCTCGGCCTTCAAGCCCTTCGTCTACGCCGCCGCCCTCGATCTGGGCTGGTCCTACAACGACCCGATCGTGGACGAGCCCTATTGCCTCGACATCCCCGGCTCGGGCCAGTGGTGCCCGCGCAATTATACCGGCAAGTTCTACGGCCGCGTCTCGCTGACCGAAGCGCTGATGAAGAGCCTCAACATCCCCGCGGTCAAGCTCTCCGAGGCGGTCGGGCGCGAAAACGTGCGCACCGTGGCCGAGCAGTTCGGCCTGCGCTCCGACCTCGCCCTTGGCCCGGCGCTGGCGCTGGGGGCCTCGGAAAGCACCCTGATCGACATGACCGGCGCCTATGCGGGCATCCTCAACGGCGGCTCCTCGGTCACTCCCTACGGCCTCCTGGAGCTGCGCCTGAAGGGCGACGAGGTGCCGCTGATGGAGCAGGAAGGCGGCATCGGCGAGCGGGTGATATCGCCCCAGGCCGCCGAACAGCTGATCTACATGATGAACCGGGTGATCGAGGAAGGCACCGGCAGACGCGCCCGCCTCGAAGGCGTGGAGGCCGCCGGCAAGACCGGCACCACCCAGGGCGCGCGCGACGCGTGGTTCATCGGCTTCACCGCCGATTACGTCGCCGGGGTCTGGATGGGCTATGACGACAACCGCCCCCTCAAGGGCGTCACCGGCGGCGGCCTGCCGGCGGAAATCTGGCGCCAGGCCATGGAGCGCATCTACGAGAACCTGCCCGCGCGCCCGCTGCCGATGATCCGGCCCGAAAGCTACGCCCCGCCCCCGCCGGAGCCCAGGCCGGCCGAACCGGAGCGACGCGAAAGCCGCGACCCGATCCTCGATATCCTCAACACCATCCTCGGCACCGGCAACTGAGCGCCCGCCCCGATTTTTCGCAGAAAAATCGTGCCCCCGCCCGGTTTTTCTCGACAGCCCCGCCCGCAGGCCGCATCCTGCCCACGACACCAGTCACACGGAGCGCCCATGCCCGCCACCATCGCCGACATCCTGCCCGAGATCCGCGCCCGCTTCGCCCATGTGGAAAGCTGCCCCTATAACGGCCGGCGCATTTTCTTCGAAAATGCCGGCGGCGCGCTGACCCTGAACAGCGTGGTCGAGACCTCGGCCACGCTCGCCGCCATGCCCGACAACCAGGGCCGCGACAATGCCGCCTCGCGCGCGCTGATGGAGATGATCGAGCAGGGCCGCGCCGATGCGCTGGAATTTCTC
>JALWTH010000282.1 GCA_027082975.1 Paracoccaceae bacterium
GTCTGGCACATCGCCGAAAACGGCGAGACCCGCGGCCCCTTTTCGCGCGCCGCCATGGGGCGCATGGCCCAGAGCGGCGAACTTGCCCGCGAAAGCCTGGTCTGGACCCCGGGCCAGGACGGCTGGAAACGGGCCGAAGACGTGCGCGAACTGGCCCAGCTCTTCACCATCCTGCCGCCCCCGCCGCCGCCGCCGGCCGGCTGATCCTTTCATCTTGGCACAAATACTCCCGCCGGAGGCATGAAATCTCATGGCCCAGACGCCTGAAGCCCCGCCCGACCAGGAGGTGCCCGCCCCGAGCGAGCACCTCTTCCCCTGCCCGCAATGCGGCGCCGATCTGCGCTTCGAGCCCGCGAGCGGCAGCATGGTCTGCGACTTCTGCGGCTATTCCAGCCCGGCCGAATCCGGCGACGCGCCCGCCGAAACCATCCGCGAACGCGACTTTCGCGCCGCCCTCGAAGCCCGCCTGCCCGAGGCCGAGACCGTCGAGAGCCGCGACTGGTCCTGCCCCAATTGCGGCGCGCAGATCACCATGGACGAGGCCACCCATGCCAGCGAGTGCCCCTTCTGCGCCACGCCCATCGTGCTCGATACCGGCAAGAGCCGGCGGATCAAGCCCCAGGGCGTCGTCCCCTTCGCGCTCGACGAACGCGCCGCGCGCAAATCCATGACCGACTGGCTCGGCCGGCTCTGGTTCGCCCCGAACGGCCTCCAGGAATACGCCCGCAAGGGGCGCCGGATGCAGGGCGTCTATGTGCCCTACTGGACCTATGACGCCGATACGAAAACCCGCTATACCGGCCAGCGGGGCGATGCCTATTACGTCACCCGCACCATCACCCGCGACGGCAAGACCCAGACCATCCGCGAGCGCCGCATCCGCTGGCGCCCGGTCTCGGGGCGGGTCGCGCGCTTTTTCGACGACGTGCTGGTGCTGGCCTCGCGCGCCCTGCCCAGGAAATACACCGACGCGCTCGCCCCCTGGCAGCTGGGAGACCTCAGGCCCTACCGCCCGGACTTCCTCGCCGGCTTCATGGCCGAGGCTTACACGGTCGGACTCGAAGAGGGCTTCACCGAGGCACGCGCATACATGGACGCCGTGATCCGCAGCGACATCCGCTTCGATATCGGCGGCGACGAGCAGCGCATATCCACGGTCGATACCACCATCGGGGATGTCACCTTCAAGCATATCCTGCTGCCGGTCTGGCTCGCCGCCTACAAATACCGCGGCAAGACCTACCGCTTCGTGGTCAACGGCCAGACCGGCAAGGTGCAGGGCGAGCGGCCCTGGTCGGGCTGGAAGATCGCCCTCGCCGTCATTGCCGGGCTGATCGTTGCCGGCACCATCGGTTATTTCCTCGCGAGAAATGGTTAGGGCCTGTTGACAATCATCCTTGCGCACTGGCGCGGCCCATTTTGTTGCGACCGGCACAGGGCATTGGCGATTGTAACGCGCTTTCGCGCGACGGCCATGATGATGACCTTGCGGGTTTTCCTTTCGCGCGAAGGCGATCGGCAAAGGTCGTCAGGTGCGGGTCATGGTGGCTGGCGAGCAGAGCCGCCCGAAACATCGCATCTCTGAGCAGGCTCAGCGGCTGAGCACAGAAAACACATGCTTTACAATAATATACCGGTTTTCCGGAAAACGCGTTTTCGTGACGGGATATGCGCGCGCCCCTGTACATGCCCGATCGGTCGGCAGGTTCTGGCGGAGGACATTTTGTCCGGCACCGGGCGCGGATCGGGTCATAATTCCCGGCCCGACCACCTTGGCAGGGGCCGGGCCTTGGGGCATCATCGCCCCGATGACAGCCGCGCCCGAAACCATGCCGGAAACCATCCCTGCCACCCGCCGCCCGATCCTGCCGCTGCGGCTGAGGGCGGCCGAGGCGCGCCGGCGCGGCAAGCGGCTGGTGGGGCCGGTGGATCTGGAGCTCGGGCGCGAGGGCTTCACCATCGTCATGGGGCCCAACGGCGCCGGCAAGACCACGCTCTTGCGCCTCATGCACGGGCTCGAGCGCCTGGCGGCGGGCGAGATCCGCTGGGCGGTGCCGATGCGCGAGGCGCGCATGCGCCAGGCCTATGTGTTCCAGACCCCGATCATGATGCGCCGCAGCGTGGTCGATTCCATCGCCTATCCGTTGCGCCTGCGCGGCCTGGGGCGCGCCGAGGCCCGGGCGCGGGCGGCGCGCTGGGCCGGGCGGATCGGGCTCGCAGAGGCGCTGGAGCGCCCGGCAACGGTGCTTTCGGGCGGCGAGAAGCAGAAGCTCAGCCTCGCGCGCGCCCTGATCACCGGCCCCGAGGTCCTGTTTCTCGACGAGCCCTGCGCCAGCCTCGACGGGCGGGCCATGCGCGAGATCGAGGCGCTTCTGCGCGCGGCGCAGGAGGGGGGCACGCGTATCGTCATGGCCACCCACGACATGGGCCAGGCCTGCCGGCTGGCCAGCGACGTGGTGTTTCTATACGGCGGCCGGGTGCATGAGTGCGGCCCGGCCGAGGCCTTCTTCAACGCGCCGCGCACCCCCGAGGCCGCGGCCTTTCTCAAGGGAGATATCGTCGAATGAGACTGCTGAACTGGCTCCTCGCTCCGCTCCTCGCCCTGCTGAGCCTCACTCCGGCCGGGGCCGAGACGATCCGCATGGCGGTCACCACCTCGTTTCACAATTCCGGCCTTGCCGATGTGCTGCTGCCGGCGATCCGGGCCGATCTGGGGCTGGAGGTGCAGCTGCTGGTGGTGGGCACCGGGCAGGCGCTGAAGCTCGGCGAGCAGGGCGATGTGGATGCGATCCTCGTCCATTCGCGCGCCGCCGAGGAGGCTTTCGTGGCCCAGGGATTCGGCACCCACCGGCGCGAGATCATGTATAACGATTTCGTGCTGGTAGGCCCGCGCCAGGATCCGGCCGGCATCGCCGGCGCGCAATCCGCCGCCGAGGCGCTGGCGCGCATTGCCGCCGCCGGGGCGCTCTTCGTCAGCCGGGGCGACGAGAGCGGCACCCACAAGAAGGAGCGCGCCCTGTGGCAGGCCGCCGGCATCGACCCCACCGCCGCCGGGCCCTGGTATCGCGAGGCCGGCGCCGGCATGGGGGCGACGCTCAACACCGCCGCCGGGATGGGCGCCTACACCCTTTCGGACCGCGCTTCCTGGCTCAATTTCGGCAACAAGGCCGGGCTCGCGCTGCTGTATTCCGGCGATCCGGCGCTGTTCAACCAATACGCCTTCCTCCCCGTGAACCCGGCCCGCTTTGCCCATGTCCGGGCCGATCTGGTCGCCCGTCTCGAAGCCTGGCTGACCGGCCCGCGCGCCCGCGATCTGATCGACGGCTACCGGATCGGCGGCGAGCGGCTCTTTACCTTCAATGCCACGGCGCAATGATGCGGTGCGAAGAAACCGCGTGCGGGAGGAGAGAGGGCGGCGCAGGCATCCGGTTTCGTGCCCCCCGGAGCGCGGCTCTTGCCGCTGATCGTGCCGGGAAACGGCCGTGGGGGAGATGCGCGAATGGTGGGCCAGGGGCCCCGCGGGCGAGCAGGCGGCGCGCTTTGCTGCCCATGCAGCGCGGTGTCGACGGGCCGCGCGTTTGTCCCCGCCCCAGGGCGATGGGCCGGTGGCGGGCGGGGGCCGCCCCAGGGCGATGGGCCGGCCCGTGCCCCGATGTCGCCTCGGGCGGAAGCCGGCTCGCTGTGGCGCTTGCGATACCGGGCGCGGGCTCCTAACATGGCCCCATGCCGAAATCCCTGCCGCCCCCGCCTGTCCGTGCCTTTCTGCTCCCGTCGCCGCGAGCGCGGAGGGCGCGGGGGGGCCGGAG
>JALWTH010000283.1:0-5871 GCA_027082975.1 Paracoccaceae bacterium
ATGGCCGATACCCGCACCGCGCGCGCCTTCATGCTGCTGGGGCGGGTGACGGGGACGTTTGACTGAGCCGGGGCCGAGCCGGGCTTTCACAGGGATTTCGCCGGGCTTGCGCCCTGGCGACCGGCGCCGATTTTTCGCAGAAAAATCGGGGCGGGCCGCAAGCGCTCCGCCAGCCACTTCCCCCCCGCGCCCGGCTCTGCCATACTGCGCCAAACGACAACGAGCCAGAGCAGCCGCCCATGAACGACCTTCTCAGTCAGACTACAGACAGCACCGGCTATGACGCTTCCTCGATCCAGGTGCTCGAGGACATGGAGCATGTGCGCCTGCGCCCGGGCATGTATATCGGCGGCACCGATGCGCGCGCGCTGCATCACATGGTGGCCGAGATCATCGACAACGCCATGGACGAGGCCGTGGCGGGCCACGCCAACCGGATCGAGGTGGAGCTGCACGCGGATTACTCGATCACCATCCGCGACAACGGCCGCGGCATCCCGATCGACCCGCACCCGAAGGACCCGAGCAAATCGGCGCTCGAGATCATCTTCTGCACGCTCAATGCCGGGGGCAAGTTCTCGGGCGAGAATTACGCCACGTCCGGCGGGCTCAACGGCGTGGGCTCCTCGGTGGTCAATGCGCTCTCGGACCGCCTGCGCGTGGAGGTCGCCCGGGGCCGCACGCTTTACGCGATGGAGTTTTCCCGCGGCGTGCCGCAGACCGGGCTCGAGCAGGTCGGCGCCGCCCCCAACCGGCGCGGCACTTCGGTGACCTTTCACCCGGACCCGGAAATCTTCGGCTCGCTCCGCTTCAAGCCCGCGCGCCTGTTCCGCATGGCCCGCTCCAAGGCCTACCTCTTTTCCGGCGTCGAAATCCGCTGGAAGAGCCATGTGGACGATGGCGAAACCCCGCGCGAGGCCAGTTTCCACTTTCCCGGCGGGCTCGCCGATTACCTCGGCGAGACCCTGGGCGAAGCCACCACCTATGCCGCAGAGCCCTTTGCCGGGCGAGTCGATTTCGCCGAGAAATACGGCGTGCCCGGCGCGGTGGAATGGGCGGTGAACTGGACGCCGAGCCGCGACGGCTACATCCAGTCCTATGTCAACACCGTGCCCACGCCCGAGGGCGGCACCCATGTGGCCGGCTTCTGGGCCGCGATCCTCAAGGGGATCCGGGCCTATGGCGAACTGGCCGGCAACCGCAAGGCCGCCCAGATCACCCGCGAAGACCTGATCACCGGCGGCTGCGCGCTCCTGTCGATCTTCATCGCCGACCCGAGCTTTGTCGGCCAGACCAAGGACCGGCTGTCCAACGAGACCGCCCAGCGCTGGGTCGAAGGCGCGGTGCGCGATCATTTCGACAACTGGCTGGCCTCCGACACCAAATCCGCCGGCGCGATCCTCGACTTCCTCGTGCTGCGCGCCGAAGAGCGCCTGCGCCGGCGCCGCGAAAAGGAGACCGCGCGCAAATCCGCCACCCGCAAGCTGCGCCTGCCCGGCAAGCTGGTCGATTGCTCGAGCAATGCGCGCGAGGGCACCGAGCTTTTCATTGTCGAGGGCGACAGCGCCGGCGGCAGCGCCAAGATGGCGCGCGACCGCAACAGCCAGGCGCTGCTGCCGCTCAGGGGCAAGATCCTCAACGTGCTCGGCGCGGCTTCCTCAAAGCTCGGCTCCAATGCCGAGATTTCCGACCTCACCCAGGCGCTGGGCTGCGGCCTCGGCACCCGGTTCAACCTCGACGATCTGCGCTACGAAAAGGTCATCATCATGACCGACGCGGACGTGGACGGCGCCCATATCGCGGCGCTGCTGATGACCTTCTTCTTTACCCAGATGCGTCCGCTGATCGACCACGGCCACCTCTACCTCGCCTGCCCGCCGCTGTTTCGCCTCACCCAGGGCGCGCGCCGGGTCTATGCGCTCGATGAAGCCGAGCGCGACGCCTGGCTCGCGCGCGGGCTGGGCGGCAAGGGCAAGATCGAGGTGAGCCGCTTCAAGGGGCTTGGCGAAATGGACGCGAAAGACCTCAAGGAAACCACCATGAACCCGGCCACCCGCAAGCTGATCCGCGTAACCATCGACGAAGACGAGCCGGGCGAAACAAGCGACCTCGTGGAGCGCCTCATGGGCAAGAAGCCGGAGAAGCGGTTTCAGTACATCCAGGAGAATGCGCGCTTCGTGGAGGAGCTGGATGTGTGATATACGGAGATAGATACGCGCGCTTCGTGGACGAATGGTATGCCTGATATATGGAAATCTGCCGTATATGCGACCTTGTATGATATTGAAATCATCAAGGGAAAGGACAATCCGGAACACAAGGTTCGGATAAAGACAGAGGACGAGTGGGAGGAGTTCATTTTTCGGTCAAAGATGCCGGGAAAAGCTGCCAGCGCGCCTTTCTCAATAGCCAAACCGGGTGCTGACAACCATGTCATCAAGCACCCACGGGGTAGAGCCACGACTGATTCGGATCGTCAGAACAAATTCGAGCAGATCGTGCGGATCATGGCGAACAAGAGAAAAGACAACTTGGCTCCCGCCACATTCCGTGATCTCGAAGGGCGGTATTGGAAGATGGACAAGGATTGTGCGGCATGGGCCGCCACCTACGGCCCGTTCGAACTGGTCAGAGACGAGCATGACCGCTGCTATCTGAAACCCGAAAGCCAGAAATAGGGCAGCGCCCGACCCTGGGGTGGGCGCGGCCACGGGTGTGGCTGCAAAGGCCCTGCCGTTCCCAGGACGTCTATTCAGGATGCCCGTTGCTAAAGCGCACTCCCGTGGGGAGGGTCGGGCGCTGCCCGACGGTGACGCCGGCGGGACGTGTCTGACTGCCCGCCCCCTCCCGGCGCTCCGCCATCTCGGTCAGGACCGGCGCATATGGCCTGATATCTTGCGAGCGAACTTGCCTTGAATCCTGTCACAACTCCCTTGCATTCCTGCCCCGCCCCGCCCAGACTGCCCCTGCACCAGCCGCAACGGAGCCCGTCATGCCTGCCAGTCTTGTCTATGCCCTCACCATGCTGGCCGCGGGGGTCGGGATTCCGGTGCTGGCGGCGCTGAATGCGGCTCTGGGGCAGCGGCTGGGCTCTCCCTTTGCCGCCGGGGTGGTGCTGTTCGTGGTGGCGCTGCTGGCGGCGGCGGTGGTGGTGCTGCTGACCGGCCCCGCGCCTCTGGCCCGCCTGCCGGGCACGCCGAGGCATCTGTTTCTCGCCGGGCTGTTCGTGGCCTTCTATGTGCTGTCGATCACCAGCGTGGCGCCGCATTTCGGGGTTGGCAATGCGGTGTTCTTCGTGCTGCTGGGGCAGTTGTTCTCGACCGTGCTGATCGACCATTTCGGCCTGTTCGGTGCGCCGGTCACGCCGCTTTCAGCCTGGCGCGCGGCCGGGATCGGGCTGATGGCAGCGGGTATCTGGATGACCCAGATGGGCTGAATCTATGCGGCGGTGATCCGGCCGCCTTCCAGCCTCAGCACCCGGTCCATGCGCGCGGCAAGCGCGTGGTTGTGGGTGGCGATCAGGGCCGAGAGGCCCGAGGCGCGCACCAGCTCCATCAGCACGGAAAAGACCGTTTCCGAGGTTTCCGGGTCGAGATTGCCGGTGGGCTCGTCGGCGAGCAGCAGGGCCGGCGCGTTGGCCAGCGCCCGGCAGAAGGCGACCCGCTGCTGTTCGCCCCCCGAGAGCGCCGCCGGGCGGTGGCCCGCGCGCTCGGCCAGGCCGACGCGGGTGAGCAGGTCGCGCGCCCGCGCCCTGGCCGCGCGCGCCCCGGCGCCGGCCGCCAGCTGCGGCAGGACCACGTTTTCCAGCGCCGAGAATTCCGGCAGCAGGTGGTGGAACTGGTAGATGAAGCCCACATGCTCGCGCCGGATCGCGGTGCGGGCGCGCTCGCCGAGCCGGGCGGTATCGCGGCCGCCGATCAGCACCCTGCCGCTGTCGGGCACGTCCAGCAGGCCGGCAATGTGCAGCAGCGTGGACTTGCCCGCGCCGGAGGGGGCGACCAGCGCCGCCACCTCGCCCCTCCCGAGCGTCAGCGAGGCCCCCTGCAGCACGGTGATTTCGGAGGGCTGGCCGTGGTTGTAGCCCTTGCGGATGGCCTCGAGCCTGAGCACTTCCTTGCTCGTTTCCTCACTCATAGCGCAGCGCCTCCACCGGGTTCATCCGCGCCGCGCGCCGGGCCGGCAGCAGGGTGACGACGAAGCTCAGGAACAGGCTCAGCGCCACCGCCGAGGCCACGTCGCCCGCTTCGAGCTTCGCGGGCAGGCGGTAGATGCCGCGCACGCTCGGATCCCACACCCCGCCGCCGGCGATGTAATCGACAAGCGCGAAGATCTGGTCGATATTGAGCGCGAACAGGACCCCCACGATCACCCCGAGAAGCGTGCCCACCAGCCCGGTCAGCGCCCCGCAGAGGAAGAACACGCGCAGCACCGAGCCTTGGCTCAGCCCCATCGTGCGCAGGATGCCGATATCGCGGCCCTTGTTCTTGACCAGCATGATCAGGCCCGAGATGATGTTCATCGAGGCGATCAGCACCAGGATCGAGAGGATCACGAACATCACGTTGTCTTCCATGTCGAGCGCGCGCAGGAAGGCGCCGGAGCGGTCGCGCCAGGTCCAGGCGGTGGTGCCGGGGCCGGCGGCTTCGCGGATCGCCGGGGTGAGCGCGTCGATCGCCTCGGGGTCTTCCACCATCACCTCGATCTCGTCGGCAAAACCCTCGCGGTTGAAGAACCGCTGCGCCTCGCCAAAGGGCAGGTAGACGCGGGTGCGGTCGATATCGTAGCGCCCGGCGGTGAAGATATAGGTGACCTCATAGGCATTGACCCGGGGGGAGGTGCCAAAGGCGGTCTTGACCCCGTTGGGCGAGATGATCCTGATCCGGTCGCCCAGATATACCCCCAGCTCGCGCGCCACCCCCGAGCCGATGGCAATGCCGCGCGCGAAGTCCGCGAGGCTGCCCTGGCGCGCCTCGGGGTGAGCGATGCGCGGGATCGCGGCCAGGTCGTCCGCGCGGATGCCGAATACCTCCACCCCGGCATTGGCCCGGCCCCGATTGGCCATGACCTGCCCCTTGATCAGGGGGGCCGCGCGCAGCACCCCCGGCACGGCGGCAATGCGCGCGGCCATGGCCTCGTAATCGGCAATGGCGCGACTGGTGCGGCCGGTCTCGGTCACGGTGATCGGGGCATGGATCGTCACATGGGCATTGGCGCCGAGGATGGTATCGACGAATTCCTCGCGAAAGCCGGTGCGCACCGCCAGCGTGATGATCAGCGCGGCGACGGCGAGCATGATGCCGATCAGCGATATCCATGTCATCACGCTGATGCCGCCCTCGGCGCGGCGCGCGCGCAGGTAGCGCCAGGCGATCATCCACTCGAAGGCGGCAAAGGGTCTCGTGCTGCGGGCCAAGGGCTGCTCCGTTTTGCGCCAGAGTGCGGTGTGGCGGGGCGAAGGTCAAGGCGGCGGGCAAGGTTTCGCCGGGCCGGCGTCCCGGCGGCCGGCTGGGGGCGCAGCCCCCGGACCGCAGGATAGCCGGGGGGCCAGCCCCCCAGACCGCACTATAACTGGGGGGCCAGCCCCCCAGACCCCCCGGGATATTTCCGGCAAGAGGAAGGGGGCATTTTCCTGGCTGTGAAACGCGGCTATCCTGGGGGAAAGGGAGGCTCGGGAGATGGCGTTGATTGCGGATCTGGAAGCGGTTGTCGGGGCGGGGCATGTCTTGCGTGGGGCCGACATGGCGCCGTTTGGCCGCGACATCATGGGCAAGTATCGCTGGCAGCCGCTGGCGGTGGTGCGCCCGGCCGATACCGGCGAGGTGGCAGGCGTGCTGCGGGCCTGCGCCTCGGCCGGGGTGGCGGTGGTGCCGG
>JALWTH010000283.1:5881-14430 GCA_027082975.1 Paracoccaceae bacterium
CCGGGCTGGCCGGGGGCACTGCGGCGGAGGGGGCGGTGATGCTCTCGCTCGCGCGCATGAACCGGATCGAGGAGATCCGCCCTTCTGCGCGGATCGCCGTGGTGCAGGCGGGCGTGGTGCTCGACAGCCTGCACGGGGCGGTGGCCGAGCATGGGCTGAGCTTTCCCATGACCTTCGGCGCGCGCGGCTCCTGCATGATCGGCGGGATGCTTTCCACCAATGCCGGGGGCTCCAACGTGTTGCGCTACGGCAACATGCGCGATCTGTGCCTGGGGCTCGAGGCGGTGCTGGCCGATGGCCGGGTGCTCGACCTGATGAGCGCGCTACACAAGGACAATACCGGCTACGATCTGAGGGACCTGTTCATCGGCGCCGAGGGGACGCTGGGGGTGATCACCCGCGCGGTGCTGAAGCTGGTGGCTGCCCCGCGCGCCTTTGCCACGGCGATGGTGGCCACGGCCGGGCTGGGCGAGGCGCTGGCCCTGCTCAACCGCCTGCAGGAGGCGACAGGGGGCGCGGTCGAGGCCTTCGAATACATGCCCGGCAGCTATATCGCGCGCCACCTGGCGCTGCACCCGGAGGCGCGCCCGCCCTTCGCAGCGCCCCACGAGGTGAATATCCTGGTCGAGGTCGGTACCACTTCCGTGCGCGAGGCCGCGCCCGGGGCGGACGGGGCGGTACCGCTGGTCGGCCATCTCGAGCAGGTGCTGGCCGGGCTGATGGAGGAAGGCGCGGTGCTGGACGCGGTGATCGCGCGCAGCGAGGCGGAGCGGGCCGAGATGTGGGCGCGCCGCGAGGCGGCGGCGGAGGTGATGCTGAGCCATCCGCACCGGGTCGATACGGATATCGCCCTGCCTCTGGACGGGGTGGCGGACTTTCTCGCGCGCATGGAGGCGGTGCTGGGCGAGATCGCGCCGGGGGCCGGGCACAGCGAGGTCGCGCATCTGGGCGACGGCAATATCCACTTCTCGGTGCTGCTGCCCGGCCCCGATGCCGCGCTCGCCGAGGCGATAACCGAGCGCGTCGAGGACGAGGTGAAGCGCCTGGGCGGGACATTCTCGGCCGAACACGGGATCGGCCTGTCAAAGAAGGGCTCCATGGCCCGGCGCAAGGACCCGGTGGCGCTCGACGTGATGCGCGCGCTCAAGGCGGCGCTGGACCCCGAGGGGCGGATGAACCCGGGCAAGGTGCTGCCGTGAGCCGGTATCGCCTGCGCCGGCTGGCCCCGGACGAGGCGGCGCTGGAGGCGGTATCGAAGCTGGTGCGGGACGCTTTTGCCGATCTGCCGGGCGCGCCGTCGGCGCGGCTGAGCCTTGCGGCCATCCGGCGCATGGCGGAGGCGGGGCCGGTGCTGGTGGTCGAACAGGCGGGCGCGCCGGTGGCCTGCCTCTTCCTGCGCCCGTCCCGGGATGTGGCCGGGGCGCTTTACATGGGCACGCTGGCCGTGGCCAGGGCGGCGCGCGGCGGCGGGCTGGCGCGGCGGCTGATCGAAGCCGCCGCCGGGATCGGCGAGGCCGGGGGCTATCGGGCGCTGACGCTGGATACCGGGGCGCGGCAGGCCGGGCTCCGGCGCCTGTTCGCCAGCGCCGGGTTTTCCGCAACCGCAGAGGGGGCGGGGATCGTGCAGATGCAGCGCCCGCTGGCGGCGGCGCCGTGGCGGGTCGGCGCCGACAGCGATGCGCTTCCGGCGATCCTGGCGCTGATCCGCAGGGCCTTTGCGCCGATGCGCGGGCGGATCGACCCGCCCTCTTCGGCCGAGCGGCTGGACCTGGCGGCGATCCGGGCGCAGGCGCGTGCGGGCGAGATCTGGGCCATTGGCACGCCGCCGGTGGCCTGCATCTTTCTCACCCCGCCGCAAGGCGCGCGGGAGAGCACGGGAAAAGACGCAGAGGGCGGCGCAGGGAGAGACGCGCAGGAAGGCGCGCTTTATCTGAGCAAGCTGGCGGTGGACCCGGCGCGGCGCGGCGGCGGGCTTGCCCGGCGCCTGCTCGCCCAGGCCGAGGCCCGCGCCCGCGCCCTCGGTCTCGCCCGCCTGACCCTGAAAGCGCGCATCGAGCTCAGCGAAAACCACGCCTTTTTCCGCCAGGCGGGCTTTGTCGAGGCGGGGCGCGAATGCCACCCCGGGTTTGACAGTCCGACCACGCTGCTGTTTGCCAGGGAGTTGCGCCGATGAACCCGTACCGCCTCGCCGATGCGCCGGAAGCAGCGCTGCGCGCCGAGCTTGCGCGCCTGATCCGCGCGACGCCGTTCCTGATGGACACGCTCAGCCGCGCCCGCGCCATGGGCCTGCCCGATTGCTGGCTGGTCTCCGGGGCGATCTACAACCGGGTCTGGAACGCGCTCACAGGGCGCGACGCGCGGCACGGTATCAAGGATATCGACCTGTTTTACTAGGGCGTAGACCCATAAACCACGCGTCGCCAGCGCGATCCTCGCGAAATATCAATGACTTGGGACGCGCCGCACAGGGTGGTTCCCTTTGCAAGCGGCCCGAGCCATTGAGATGAAGCGAGGATCGCGCCCTGCGGGTTTGGCGGATTTTCGCCCTGACTGCGTTGCAAGGCCTTGAAATAGCACCACTATTCCTGCGCCCTTGCGCCTGGTCAGGACGAAAATCTGCCAAACTGGCGACGCGTGGTTTATGGGTCTACGCCCTACAACCCGGACACGTCATGGGAGGCCGAAGACCGGGTGATCCGACAGGCGGCCGGGATCTTTGCCCCCGAGCCACCGGTGGAACTGCGCAACCAGGCGCGGGTGCATCTGTGGTATGAGGAGCATTTCGGCGAGGCCTGTGCGCCGCTTGGCTCTTCGCGCGAGGCAATCGACCGTTTTGCCTGCAAGACCCACGCGGTGGGGGTGCGGCTGCGCCCGGACGATACGCTGGAGATCTACGCGCCTTACGGGCTGGCCGACATATTCGCGCTGCGCGTCGTGCCCAACCCGATGCAAAACAATCGCGCCACCCACGAGGCCAAGGCGGCGCGGCAGATTGCACTGTGGCCCGAGTTGGAAATCATTCCCTGGCCGGAGGCGCCATAGGCGCATCCGCAGGATGCGCCCGGCCCGACCATCGCAGGCCGCAGGCCGAGATGGGCGGGAGCACCGGGAGGGGAGGGGCGCGGCGCCGGCAGCAGGGATTTCGCCGGGCCCCAGCCCCGGCGACCGGGGCGATTTTTCTGCGAAAAATCGGGGCCGATCCGCGCGTTCACGTCTCGACCAACTCGCATTCTATCGCCTCCATGGTCACTTCGAGGCTGTGGATGTCCCATGTGTCCACGACATCACATTCATAGCTGAGATTGGCGGGCAGCGGCGGGGCCGGCTCTTCGCCGCCGCAGGCCAGCGTCGCCTTCATCAGCGCCTGATCTCCCTTGAGCGAATTCTTGCGGATAGGGCAGCCGGTGGCCTGGCGAATCGCCAGTTCGGCCCTGGCAAGAACCTCGCTGGCCCTTGGCAGGACTTCATGCGAGACGCGGTAAACCTCCACCCTGTTTTCGCGCCGGTGCACGACGAAGCGCGAACCGTCGATCTCGACCGCGGTCTTCTCGGCCCCCATGAAGGCAGGCGACGGGCTGTCGCAGGCGCCGAGGGCGGCGAAAAGGAGCATGGGTAACGACTTGCGCGGCATTCGGGCACCTCCCGGTGCCGCGAGCCTATGGGAAGTCGGTTAACAAAGCGTTACCGCCCCCGTTTCCGGTTGCGCAAAGCCGCTTTTGCCCACAATCTGAGAGCGCGAACAAGGAGAGCCGGATGAGCCAGGAAAACGACCGCCACGCCATGAAGATGGCCCGCAAGAAAGCCGCGCGCGACAAGATCATGGCCACCAAGACCACCGAAAAGGGGCTGATCATCGTCCATACCGGCAAGGGCAAGGGCAAGTCCTCGGCCGCTTTCGGGATGATCTTCCGCGCCATTGCCCACGGGATGCCCTGCGCCGTGGTGCAGTTCATCAAGGGAGGCATGGAATGCGGCGAGCGCAGCCTGATCCAGAGCCGGTTCAGCGATATCTGCGCCTTTCACACCATGGGCGAGGGCTTCACCTGGGAGACCCAGGATCGGGCGCGCGATACCGAGATGGCCCGCGCCGCCTGGGAAAAGTCAAAACAGCTGATCCGCGACGAACGGACCCGCATGGTGCTGCTCGACGAGATCAACATCGCCCTGCGCTACGGCTATCTCGAGCTTGGCGACGTGCTTGCCTTCCTGCGGGAGGAAAAGCCGCCCATGACCCATGTGATCCTGACCGGGCGCAACGCCGCGCCGGAGCTGATCGAGGCGGCCGATCTGGTCACCGAAATGGAGCTGGTCAAGCACCCCTTCCGCTCCGGCGTCAAGGCGCAGGCGGGGGTGGAATACTGACCGGCCGCACCCCCGCGCCCCCGCGCGCCCGGCGCCACCTCTCCACCACGGGCCCCTTTCGCCTTTCGCCAAATACTCCCGCCGGAGGCACCGATTTTTCGCGAGAAAAATCGCCCTCACCGCCCCCGGAGCGCCCCTATACCCGGCGAAAGCGCAGGTAATGCGGCACGCGCCCCTCTCTGAGCGCCTTCTGCTCGTAGCGGGTCGAAACCCAGCCCTCCCAGGGCGCGCGCCAGTCGGCGGGCCGCTCGGCCAGCCACTCGAAGCCGGCGCGCGGCACCTCTTCGAGCGCCTGGCGCACATAATCGGCGATGTCCGTGGCCAGAAACAGCTCCGCCCCCGGCTGCATGACCCGGCGCAGCTGCCGCAGATATTCGGGAGTCACGAAGCGGCGCCGGTGGTGGCGCCTTTTCGGCCAGGGATCCGGGTAGAGCAGGTAAGTGCGGGATATGGAGGCATCCGGCAGCACGTCGAAAAGGTCGCGCACATCGCCCGGATAGATCGCCACATTGCCGAGCGGCCGGGCGCGCAGCTTGCCCAGCGCCATCGCCACCCCGTTCAGGTAGGGCTCGCAGCCGATCAGCGCCACCTCGGGATGCGCCGCCGCCTGCGCCACCAGATGCTCGCCGCCGCCAAAGCCGACCTCCAGCCAGACCGGCCGCGCGCCGAATCGCGCTTTCAGGTCCAGCGGTGCGCGCTCCGGGTTCTCCTCGAAGGATACCGGCCCCGGCGACAGGCGCGGCAGGTCCTCTTCGAGATAGGCGCGCTGGGCCGGGCGCAAGCCCTTGCCGCGCAGCCGGCCGTAGAAATTGCGCCAGGCCCGTGCCTTGTCGGCCTTTTGCGCCGGTTCCGGCGCCGTCGCGCCTCTGCCCCTGCTCTCTCCGCTCATGCGCGCCCCTGTCCTGGCTGCTTGCCGATGCCCGCCTTTGCCGGCTTTGCCGGCCTTTGCCCGCCGATGCCCGGGCCGGAAAGGCCAGCCACCGGGTCGCTGGACGGTCTGCGCCTCTTTAGCGCCCTCCGGTGCCGCTGCCAATGGCCGGCGGGCGGCGGGGCAACCTTCACGCCATGGTTTCGTCGATCAGGACCGGCGCGTTGCCCTTGGGGTGCAGCACCACGCGGGTGCCGAGCGGCACCCGGTCGTAAAGGTCGATGATGTGTTCGTTGATCAGGCGCGCGCAGCCATTGGAGACGGCGGTGGCGATGGTCTGCGGGGCGTTGGTGCCGTGGATGCGCAGATAGGTGTCCCGCCCGTTATCGTCGAAGAGATAGAGGGCACGCGCGCCGAGCGGGTTGTTGATGCCGCCGGGCATCCCGTCCTTCCAGCGCGCATAGGCGGGATTGCGGGCGATCATCTCGGCGGTCGGGGTCCAGCTGGGCCATTCCCGCTTGGCCTGCATCGTGAAGGTGCCGGGATGGTAAAGCCCGGCGCGCCCCACGCCCACCGTGTAGCGGCGCGCGCGCCCCTCGCCCAGGGTCCAGTAGAGGCGGAAGCTGGCCGGGTCCACATGGATCTCGCCCGGCGGCAGTTCGGTCTTCATGGCCAGATCCACCGGCAGGAAGTCTTCCGGCAGGGCAAAGGTCGCCGCCTCATGGGCCAGCGCCGGTGCGGCGGGTATCGCCGATGCCGCCGATGCCGCCGCGCCGGCGGCGAAAGAGGTGGCGAGGAAGTGGCGTCGCGAAACGGGGCTTTCGGGCATGGTTCTCTCCGGGTATTGACGGGAAAACTATGGCGGGCGGAGCCGGGGGCGGGCAATGGCCGCGGGCCGCGCTCCGTTCACATTTTCGTCAACTTCGGCCCGTGCCGCGCGCCCGGGGGGAGTGGCGCATGAAAAAGATGAAAAAGCCCCGGCGCTTCCACCGGGGCCATTCGGTCTCTTCCGGGGCAGGGCTCAGCCCTTCTTGCGGCCCTGCTTTCCTTCGCCGCCGGCGATTTCCTCGCCGGTTTCCTGGTCCACCACCTTCATGCTGAGGCGCACCTTGCCGCGGTCGTCGAAGCCCAGGAGCTTGACCCAGACTTCCTGGCCTTCCTTGAGCACGTCGGAGGGGTGGTTGAGGCGGCGGTTCTCGATCTGGCTCACATGCACGAGCCCGTCGCGCTTGCCGAAGAAGTTCACGAAGGCGCCGAAATCGACGATCTTGACCACCTTGCCGCGATAGATTTCGCCCTCTTCGGGCTCGGCGACGATGGCGTGGATCATGTCGCGGGCCTTTCGGATGGCTTCCTCGTTAGGGCTGGCGATCTTGATCACGCCGTCGTCGTTGATATCGACCTTGGCGCCGGAGACCTCGACGATCTCGCGGATCACCTTGCCGCCCGAGCCGATCACCTCGCGGATCTTGTCGGTGGGCACGGTCATGGTCTCGATGCGCGGGGCATGGGCGGAGAACTCGGCCCGGCCCTCGCTCAGCGCCTTGTTCATCTCGCCGAGGATGTGCAGGCGGCCGGCCTTGGCCTGATCGAGCGCCTTCTGCATGATCTCGGGGGTGATGCCCGCGACCTTGATATCCATCTGCAGCGAGGTGATGCCCTTTTCGGTGCCGGCCACCTTGAAGTCCATGTCGCCGAGATGGTCCTCGTCGCCCAGGATGTCGGACAGGATGGCATAGTCGCCGTTTTCCTCGAGGATCAGCCCCATGGCGACACCAGCCACCGGCGCCTTGAGCGGCACCGCGGCATCCATCATGGAAAGCGAGCTGCCGCAGACCGTGGCCATGGAGGAAGAGCCGTTTGACTCGGTGATCTCCGAGACCACCCGGATCGTGTAGGGGAAATCGGTCGCCGCCGGCAGCACCGCCTGCAGCGCCCGCCAGGCGAGCTTGCCGTGGCCGATCTCGCGCCGGCCGGTAAAGCCGTAGCGGCCCACCTCGCCCACCGAGTAGGGGGGGAAGTTGTAATGCAGCAGGAAGTTCGACTTGAAGGTGCCCTGCAGCGCGTCGATCATCTGTTCGTCGTCGCCGGTGCCCAGCGTGGTGATGACCAGCGCCTGGGTCTCGCCGCGGGTAAACAGGGACGATCCGTGGGTGCGCGGCAGGATGCCCACCTGGGCGTCGATCGGGCGGATCTCGTCGAGCGCGCGCCCGTCGATGCGCTTGCCGGTCTTTACCAGGTCGCCGCGCAGGATGGCGCTTTCGAGCTTCTTGAGCGCCGCGCCGAGGTTTTCGTCCTCTTGCTGGGCTTCGTCGAGCTCGGCCACGATCGCCTCGCGCGCCTCGGCCAGCGCGGCGACCCGCGCCTGCTTGTCGGTGATCGCATAGGCCGCGCGCAGGCGCTCTTCGCCGATCTTCTTCACCGCCTCGTAAAGCGCGGAATAGTCCGGCGGGGTGAAGTCGAACGGATCCTTGGCCGCCTCTTCGGCAAGCTCGATGATCAGGTCGATCACCGGCTGGATCTGCTCGTGGGCAAAGGTGACGGCGCCGAGCATCTCTTCTTCGGAGAGCTCATAGGCCTCGCTCTCCACCATCATTACTGCGTCACGGGTGCCGGCCACCACCAGGTCAAGCTTCTGGTCGGGGTTCTCGCGCAGCTTGTGCATGTCGTCCACGGTCGGGTTGAGGATATATTCGCCATCCTCATAGCCCACCCGACAGCCGGCGATCGGCCCCATGAAGGGCGCGCCCGAAAGCGTCAGCGCGGCGGAAGCGGCGATCATCGCCACGATGTCCGGGTCGTTGACCAGATCGTGGCTGAGCACGGTGCAGATCACCAGCACCTCGTTCTTGAAGCCCGGCGCAAAGAGCGGGCGGATCGGGCGGTCGATCAGGCGCGAAGTGAGGGTTTCCTTCTCGGTCGGGCGCGCCTCGCGCTTGAAGAAGCCGCCGGGGATCTTGCCGGCGGCATAGTATTTCTCGCTGTAATGGACCGTGAGCGGAAAGAAGTCCTGCCCCGGCTTCTGCTCCTTGGCAAAGGTGACATTGGCCATCACCGAAGTTTCGCCCAGCGTGGCGATGACCGAGCCATCGGCCTGACGGGCGACCTTGCCGGTCTCGAGCGTGAGGGTCTCTTCGCCCCACTGCATGGATTTCCTGGTTTCGTTGAACATGTATCGTTTCCTTTTCGAGAGCGCTCCCGGGCGCTCCCGGGTCTCTCATCTGCATGGCGGCCCCATTGCCGCCGCCCCATCATCGTTTCCCAGTGCCGGGGCCGGGCACAAAGTCTCAGATGGGGGGGCTATAGAGCAGAACCGGGG
>JALWTH010000284.1 GCA_027082975.1 Paracoccaceae bacterium
ACGCCTTGAATTCGCCAAACTGCTTGGTGATCGCCGCCGTCAGCGTCGTCTTGCCGTGGTCAACGTGACCAATCGTGCCGATGTTAACGTGCGGTTTGGAACGGTCAAACTTTTCCTTAGCCATGGTGGCCTCCTTCTTTCTCTGTCTCTGGCGGGGCGGGCCGACGGCCCACCCCGGCTGTTACGGTCAGGCGAATTTCGCCTGGATTTCTTCGCTGATGTTCTGCGGCACCGGATCGTAGTGATCGAACTGCATGGTGAACTGCGCCCGGCCCGAGGACATGGAGCGCAGGGTGTTGATGTAGCCGAACATGTTGGCCAGCGGCACCATGGCGTTGATCGCCACCGCGTTGCCGCGCGGCTCCTGTCCGGTCACCTGGCCGCGGCGGCTGGTGAGGTCGCCGATGATGTTGCCGGTATATTCCTCGGGCGTGATCACCTCGACCTTCATCACCGGCTCCAGCAGCTTGGCGCCGGCGAGCTTGAGCCCCTCGCGCATGCACATGCGCGCGGCGATCTCGAAGGCCAGCACCGAGGAGTCCACATCGTGGAACTTGCCGTCCACCAGCGCGACCTTGAAGTCGATCACCGGGAAGCCGGCGAGCGGGCCGCTGTCCATCACCGACTGGATGCCCTTTTCGACGCCCGGGATGTATTCCTTGGGCACGGCGCCGCCGACGATGCGGCTTTCGAAGGAGTAGCCCTCGCCCGGCTCGGTCGGGGTGATCTCGAGCTTGACTTCGGCATACTGGCCGGAGCCGCCGGACTGCTTCTTGTGGGTGTAGGTGTGGGTCACCTGGCGCGAGATGGTCTCGCGGTAGGCCACCTGCGGGGCGCCGATATTGGCCTCGACCTTGAATTCGCGCTTGAGGCGGTCAACGAGGATGTCGAGGTGCAGTTCGCCCATGCCCTTCATGATGGTCTGGCCGCTCTCCAGGTCGGTCTCGACGCGGAAGGACGGATCCTCGGCCGCCAGTCGCGCGAGGCCTGCCGCCATCTTCTCCTGGTCGGCCTTGGTCTTGGGCTCGACGGCGATCTCGATCACCGGGTCCGGGAAGGTCATGGTCTCGAGCACCACCGGGTCATTTACCGCGCAGAGCGTGTCGCCGGTGGTGGTGTCCTTGAGCCCCGCCAGCGCGATGATGTCGCCGGCAAAGGCTTCGGTGATCTCCTCGCGGTCGTTGGAGTGCATCATCATCATCCGGCCGATGCGCTCTTTCTTGCCCTTGGTGGAGTTCAGGATGCTGTCGCCCTTGTTGAGCGTGCCCGAATAGATGCGGGTGAAGGTAAGCGTGCCCACGAAGGGGTCGTTCATGATCTTGAACGCCAGCGCCGAGAACGGCATGTCGTCATCGGCACGCCGGGCGATGGTGCGCTCCTCGCTCTCGTCGCCGGGCTTGAAGCCCATGTAATCGTCCACGTCGAGCGGGCTCGGCAGGTAGTCGATCACCGCGTTCAGCAGCGGCTGCACGCCCTTGTTCTTGAAGGCCGAGCCACAGAGCACCGGCACGAAGGAAAGGTCCAGCGTGCCCTTGCGGATCAGGCGGCGCAGGGTCGGCACGTCGGGCTCCTCGCCCTCGAGATAGGCCATCATCGCGTCGTCATCCATCTCGACGGCGGTCTCGATCAGCTTGCCGCGCCATTCCTCGGCCTGCGCGCGCAGGCTGTCGCGCACCTCGCGCTGCTCCCAGGAAGCGCCGAGGTCGTCGCCGGCCCAGACCCATTCCTTCATGGTGATCAGGTCAACGATGCCCTCGAGCTCGCTCTCGGCACCGATCGGAATCTGCACCGGGGCGGGCCTGGCGCCAGTGCGGTCTTCGATCATGTGCACGCAGTTGAAGAAATCGGCGCCGATCTTGTCCATCTTGTTGACAAAGACGATGCGCGGCACCTTGTAGCGGTCGGCCTGGCGCCAGACGGTCTCGGTCTGCGGCTCGACGCCGGCATTGGCGTCAAGCACCGCCACCGCGCCATCGAGCACGGCCAGCGAGCGCTCGACCTCGATGGTGAAGTCCACGTGGCCGGGGGTGTCGATGATGTTCATCCGGTGCTTTTCGGTCTCGGCGCTCTTGCCGTCCTCGGTGCGCTCCCAGAAGGTGGTGGTGGCGGCCGAGGTGATGGTGATGCCCCGCTCCTGCTCCTGCTCCATCCAGTCCATGGTCGCGGCGCCGTCATGCACCTCGCCAATGTTGTGCGACTTGCCGGTGTAATACAGGATGCGCTCGGTCACGGTGGTCTTGCCGGCGTCAATATGGGCCATGATGCCGAAATTGCGGTAGCGCTCAAGCGGATATTCGCGTGCCATGGGTCTGATCTTTCCGGTCTGTTACCAGCGGTAATGGCTGAAGGCCTTGTTGGCCTCGGCCATCTTGTGGGTGTCTTCGCGTTTCTTGACAGCGGCGCCGCGGTTGTTCACGGCGTCGAGAAGCTCGCCGGCAAGGCGCTCTTCCATGGTGTTTTCGTTGCGGTTGCGGCAGGCGGCGATCAGCCAGCGGATCGCCAGCGCCTCGCGGCGCTCGGGGCGCACCTCGACCGGCACCTGATAGGTGGCGCCACCCACCCGGCGCGAACGCACCTCGACCGAAGGCTTGATGTTGTCGAGCGCCTCGTGGAAGATCTCCACCGGCGCGCGCTTGACCCTGGCTTCGATGCGGTCAAAGGCATTGTAGACGATGCGCTCGGCGACGGACTTCTTGCCGTCGATCATCAGGTTGTTCATGAATTTGGTCACCACCCGGTCGCCATATTTGGCGTCGGGCAGGATTTCGCGTTTTTCTGCGGCGTGACGGCGCGACATGTCGGTATCCTCTTACTTCGGGCGCTTGGCGCCGTATTTGGAGCGGCGTTGCTTGCGGTCCTTGACCCCCTGGGTGTCGAGCACACCGCGCAGGATGTGATAGCGCACACCCGGAAGGTCCTTGACCCGGCCCCCGCGGATGAGCACCACCGAGTGCTCCTGCAGGTTGTGGCTCTCGCCGGGGATGTAGCTGATCACCTCGTAGCCATTGGTCAGGCGCACCTTGGCGACCTTGCGCATGGCCGAGTTCGGCTTCTTGGGCGTCGTGGTATAGACGCGGGTGCACACGCCGCGCTTCTGCGGGCAGCCCTCCATGTGGAGGGACTTGGAACGCTTGACTTTCGGCTGACGCGGCTTGCGGATCAGCTGCTGGATCGTTGGCATTTGGGCTCTTCCCCGTGTTGCAACACATTTCAGTTTCAGATGCGCCTTACGCGTCCGTAAAACGCAAGCGAACCGCACCCGTCCCCTCGTTCGCGGGAACGACGCGGTGGAATTCCAGAGGACCGGGGCCTGCCGGCCCGGGTCTTGACCACTTGAGTCTCTCAGGCGCCGGACGGGGCAAGCCACCGGGGCGAACCCCTGCCCGACGCGCGCCGTATATGGGGTTGCGCCCCCCCTGTCAACAGGCCTTTGCGCGCGCCTCTGTGACAAGACGCGCCCGGCGCTCGCGCCAGAGGGTGAAAAGCCCCATCGCCACCACGATCGCCGCGCCCAGGAGCGTCAGCCGGTCGGGCCATTCGCCGAAGACCAGCCAGCCCAGCATCAGCGCCCAGAGGAGGCCGGTATAGCGAAACGGGGCGATGAAGCCGATCTCGCCCCGGCGCATGGTCATCACGCTGGCAAGGTAGCCCGCAAGGATGAACAGGCTGGCAAGGCCGAGCCGCGCCCCCTGCCCCGCGCCCACCGGCGCCCAGCCCTGCCAGAGCGAGGCAAGGCCTGCCGCCAGCGTGATCGTGCCCGCACCCGCCAGCGCCACGGTCAGGCTCGGCGCCTCGGCCGAGAGGCGGCGCACCGAAAGGTCGCGGATGGTCACGAAGCCAACGGCAGCGAGCGCATACAGCGACCAGATGCTGAAGCCGGCCGCGCCGGGGCGCAGGATGATCAGCACCCCGATCAGGCCGATGCCAATCGCCACCAGCCGCCGCCAGCCCAGCGGCTCGCCCAGAAACAGCGCCGCGCCCAGCGCCACGCTCAGCGGCAGGCTCTGCAGGATCGCGGTGACATCGGCAATCGGCGCGTGAAACAGCGCGGTCAGAAACAGAAACGTCGCCGCTCCCTCGCAGAATGTCCTCAGCGCAATCGCCCCCCAGTCGCGCCGCGAAAGCCGAAACCTGAGCCCACCCAGCACGCGGCCCAGCAGCACCATACCCAAAGTCGTCAGCACCCCGCGCAGGAATATGGCCTGAAACAGCGGCACCTCGCCCGACAGCGTCTTCATCGCCGTGTCGTTGAGCGTGAAGGCGGCCATCGCCACCATCATCAGCCCGGCGCCGCGCATGTTGTCCGTCAGGGCCATTCGCATCCCTCCCGCAAGGCGGGTAGCAGCAACAGCGCCCCCGCACCAGCCAAAAGCCCCTGCGCGCCAAACCGGCTTCTTCTGTTCGGAAATATCCCCGCCGGAGGCATGAAATCTCCCATGCCGGCCCCGCCTCACCGCCCCCCGGCAAAGGCGCGCAGCCGCAGCTCTCCATTGCGCCGGATATCCATGTAGAAAAGATTGATGTCGGATTCGTGGTAATCGCCCCCCTCATGGGCATAGCCGGAAGGCGCCGGCGCGATCTCCAGCAGACCGCCCCGGCAGCGCGCGCTCACAAGGCCCGGCTCGATCCGGTCGAAACTGTCCGGCACCCCGCCCAGATGCCGGCGCGCGGGCACCGGGGCCTCGTCCGCGCGCCAGCTGAGCGGGTTGACGCAGACCGGCCGCCCTCCCCGGGCCGCGCCGGTCAGCAGCTGAGGCTCCGCCCCCCGCGCCACCGTCGCCCAGGTCACGAAGCACCCGGTCTGCGCCGCGCTCCGGCAGGGCGCGAGGCCCGGGATCTGCGCCGCGCCGATCCGCTCGCCGACCAGATAGGCCACCACCAGGATGCGCTCCAGGCGCCGCGCGCGATAAAGCTCCTCGAGCAGCCGCACTGCCATCTGGGTGCCCTGGCTGTGCGACAGGATGATCAGCGGCCGGCCCTGGTTGTAATGATCGAGATAGTGGATAAACGCCGCCCTCACATCCCTATAGGCCGTGTCGAAGACCCGCCGCCGCACCGATTGCGCGCGCAGATAGGCCCAGAGGCTGGCCTGGCGGTAATAGGGCGCGTAGATGCGCCCGACATTGTTCAGGCTGCTGGCCTGCGAGGTCAGCAGATAGGTCGCCACATCGCGCCGGTAGCCGGGATCGTCCACCGAGGCATTGAGCGACCAGAGACCGGCATGGATCGTGGGATAGATGTAAAAGACATCGGCGGCGGCTTCGCCCTGACGATCGGTCAGCGCCGGGTCGGGCACCGCCATGGACGGATTGCGCCGATCCGGCAGGGCGGCCCAGGCGCGCGGGTCGGAATAATCCGGCGCCGCCCCGCCGGCCAGGAGCAGGCCCGGAAACACGAGTGCTAGAAGACAGGCCGCCACCCGGCCCGGCCACATGCGTCTCTTCGCCATCCTCCCACGCTCCATCCCGATCCTGCCCGCGCTCATGCTTGCCCCGATGCGGCCCCGAAGCGGAAACTTCCCGCAAAAGCCCTCCCGGCCGCTCCGCCCCACCTCTCCCCTGCGGGGCGTCCGGGCGCAGAAACGATTTTTCGCAGAAAAATCGGAAATGCGAAAGCCCCGCCGGGGCGGGGCTTTCGGTATCGTTTCGCGAGGGGATCAGGGCTGCTCGTCGCCGCTGCTTTCCGGCAGGTCCACCAGCCCGCTGCCCTCTTCCTCCTCGTCCGCGTCCAGCGGCTCGGAAAAGACGCCGCTGTCCTCGCCCTCGGGGGCGGCCAGCGCGGCCGCCGCTTCGGCTTCCTTGCGCGCTTCCTCGATCACCTTCTGGTCGCGCTGCGCGGCGATGTGGCGCACCTTTTGCGTGGCCCCGCCGGTGCCGGCCGGGATCAGGCGGCCGACGATGACGTTTTCCTTGAGCCCCACCAGCTTGTCGCGCTTGCCCTGCACGGCGGCTTCGGTGAGCACGCGGGTGGTCTCCTGGAACGAGGCCGCGGAGATGAAGGAGCGGGTCTGCAGGCTGGCCTTGGTGATCCCGAGCAGGATCGGCTCGCCGGTGGCCGGGCGCAGGCCCTTGGCGATCGCCTTTTCGTTGGCGGCGTCGAACTCGGCCTTGTCCACATGCTCGCCCTTGAGCAGGGTGGTTTCGCCGCTGTCGAGGATCTCCCATTTCTGCAGCATCTGGCGCACGATCACTTCGATATGCTTGTCGTTGATCTTCACGCCCTGCAGGCGGTAGACGTCCTGCACCTCGTCGATCATGTAATCGGCCAGCGCCTCGACCCCGAGCACCGACAGGATGTCGTGCGGCGCCGGGTTGCCGTCCATGATGTAGTCGCCCTTCTGCACGAAGTCGCCTTCCTGCACCGGGATGTGCTTGCCCTTGGGCACCATGTACTCGACCTTTTCCTGGGTCTCGTCCACGGGCTCGATGGCGATGCGGCGCTTGTTCTTGTAGTCCTTGCCGTAGCGCACATAGCCGTCGATCTCGGCGATGATGGCATGGTCCTTGGGCCGGCGCGCCTCGAAGAGCTCCGCCACCCGCGGCAGACCGCCGGTGATGTCCTTGGTCTTGGCTCCCTCGCGCGGGATCCGCGCCACCACGTCGCCGGGGCGCACCTCCTGGCCGTCCTCGACCGAGAGGATCGCATCCACCGACATGGTGTAGATCACCGGGTTGCCGGCATCGTTGCGCACCGGCTCGCCGTCTTCGCCGATCACGAAGATCTCCGGCTTCAGGTCGCTGCCCCTGGCGGCGGTGCGCCAGTCGGCGACGATCTTCTGGGTCATGCCGGTGGCATCGTCGGTCTCTTCGCGCACCGAAATGCCGGTGATCAGATCGACGAACTTGATCTTGCCGCCCTTCTCGGCGATGATCGGCAGCGTGTAGGGGTCCCACTCGAAGAGCTTGTCGCCCCGCTTCACCGCATCGCCGTCTCCCACATGCAGCTTGGCACCGTAGCCCGGCTTGTAGACCGCGCGTTCGACGCCGTTTTCGTCGATCACGGCGATCTGCATGTTGCGGCCCATCACCACCCGCTCGCCGGCGGCGTTTTCCAGCACGTTGGCATTGCGGAATTCGACCTTGCCATCGTGATTGGCCTCCTGGAAGGACTGCTGACCACCCTGGGCGATACCGCCGATATGGAAGGTACGCATGGTCAGCTGGGTGCCCGGCTCGCCGATCGACTGGGCGGCGATGATGCCCACCGCCTCGCCGACATTGACCATGGTGCCGCGGGCAAGGTCGCGCCCGTAGCACATGGCGCAGACCCCCTCTTCGGATTCGCAGGTCAGCGGGCTGCGGATGCGGATGCTGGCCATCCCCGCCGCCTCGATCGCATCGGCCATGCGCTCGTCGATCAGCTCGCCCGCCGTCGCGAGGATCTCGCCGCTGGCCGGGTCCACCACGTCTTCGGCCGCGACCCGGCCGAGGATGCGCTCGGAGAGCGAAGCGACCACTTCGCCGTCATTCACCGCCGCCTTGGCGGTGATCGACCTGTCGGTGCCGCAATCCTCTTCGCGCACGATGCAGTCCTGCGCCACGTCCACCAGGCGGCGGGTCAGGTAGCCCGAGTTGGCGGTCTTGAGCGCGGTATCGGCGAGGCCCTTGCGCGCGCCGTGGGTCGAGTTGAAATACTCGAGCACGGTCAGACCTTCCTTGAAGTTCGAAATGATCGGGGTTTCGATGATCTCGCCGGAGGGCTTGGCCATCAGGCCGCGCATACCGCCGAGCTGCTTCATCTGCGCCGGCGAGCCCCGGGCACCCGAATGGCTCATCATGTAGACCGAGTTGGGCTCCATCTCGGCGCCCGCATCGTCCACGCGCATGGCCGACATTTCGCTCATCATCGCATCGGCCACCTGGTCGGAGCATTTCGACCAGGCATCGACCACCTTGTTGTATTTCTCGCCAAGGGTGATCAGGCCGTCCATGTATTGCTGTTCGAATTCCTTGACCTGGGCGCGGGTGGCGTCGACGATCTGCCACTTGTTCTGCGGGATCACCATGTCGTCCTTGCCGAAGGAAATGCCGGCCTTGAACGCCTCGCGGAAACCCATGGTCATGATCTGGTCGCAGAAGATGACGCTCTCCTTCTGGCCGCAATAGCGGTACACCGTGTCGATCACCTGCTGCACTTCCTTCTTGCGCAGCAGGCGGTTCACCAGCGAGAACGGCGCCTTGGCATTGAGCGGCAGGAGCTGGCCGAGCAGGATCCGCCCCGGGGTAGTCTCGAAGCGCTGCATGACCTCGTTGCCGTCCTCGTCGATCTGCTTGAGGCGGGCGGTGATCCTGCTGTGCAGGTGCACCACGCCATTGTCGAGCGCCTGCTGCACCTCCTCCACATCGGCGAATGCCATGCCCTCGCCCTTGAGCCCCTTGCGCTCCATAGTGACGTAGTAGAGCCCCAGGATCATGTCCTGGCTGGGCACGATGATCGGCGCGCCATTGGCGGGGCTGAGCACGTTGTTGGTGGACATCATCAGCACGCGGGCCTCAAGCTGCGCCTCGAGGCTCAGCGGCACATGCACCGCCATCTGGTCGCCGTCGAAATCGGCGTTGAAGGCCGAGCAGACCAGCGGGTGCAACTGGATCGCCTTGCCCTCGATCAGCACCGGCTCGAAGGCCTGGATGCCCAGCCGGTGCAGGGTCGGCGCGCGGTTGAGAAACACCGGGTGCTCGCGGATCACCTCTTCGAGGATGTCCCAGACCTCCGGGCGCTCCTTCTCGACCAGCTTCTTGGCCTGCTTGACGGTGGAGGAGAGGCCCTTGGCCTCAAGCCGCGAGTAGATGAAGGGCTTGAACAGCTCCAGCGCCATCTTCTTGGGCAGGCCGCACTGGTGCAGCTTCAGTTCCGGCCCGGTCACGATCACCGAACGGCCCGAGAAATCGACCCGCTTGCCGAGCAGGTTCTGGCGGAAGCGACCCTGCTTGCCCTTGAGCATGTCGGAGAGCGACTTCAGCGGGCGCTTGTTGGCGCCGGTGATGACGCGGCCGCGCCGGCCGTTGTCAAACAGCGCATCGACCGATTCCTGCAGCATCCGCTTTTCGTTGCGCACGATGATGTCGGGCGCCCTGAGCTCGATCAGCCGCTTGAGGCGGTTGTTGCGGTTGATGACGCGGCGGTAGAGGTCGTTGAGGTCGGAGGTGGCGAAGCGGCCGCCATCGAGCGGCACCAGCGGGCGCAGCTCCGGCGGGATCACCGGGATCACGGTCATGATCATCCATTCGGGGCGGTTGCCGGACTCGATGAAGCTCTCGACGATCTTGAGCCGCTTGATGATCTTCTTGGGCTTGAGTTCGCCCGTGGCCACGGCCAGATCGGCGCGCAGCTGCTCGGCCTCGGCCTCCAGATCAATCGCCGCCAGCATCTCGCGGATCGCCTCGGCGCCGATATTGGCGGTAAAGGCGTCCATGCCGTAGAGGTCCTGGGCGTCCATGTATTCTTCTTCGCTCAGAAGCTGGCCGTAATTGAGGTCGGTCAGGCCGGGCTCGATCACCACGTAATTCTCGAAATAGAGAATCCGCTCCAGATCGCGCAGGGTCATGTCGAGCATCAGCCCGATGCGGCTGGGCAGCGACTTCAGGAACCAGATATGCGCCACCGGCGCGGCAAGCTCGATATGGCCCATGCGCTCGCGGCGCACCTTCTGCAGCGTCACCTCGACGCCGCATTTCTCGCAGACGACGCCGCGATACTTCATCCGCTTGTACTTGCCGCAGAGGCATTCGTAATCCTTCACCGGCCCGAAGATGCGGGCGCAGAACAGGCCGTCGCGCTCGGGCTTGAAGGTGCGGTAATTGATGGTCTCGGGCTTCTTGATCTCGCCATAGGACCAGGACAGGATCCGCTCGGGGCTGGCCAGGCTCACGCGGATCTCGTCAAAGACCTTCTGCGGGGCCAGCGGGTTGAACGGGTTGGTTGACAGTTCTTTGTTCATCTCGGGTTCCTCATCTGGGACGGGGGAGGGGGAGCGAATTTTCGCAGAAAATTCGGGGCTATTCCTCGCCCTCCGTGTCCAGGAGTTCCATGTTCAGGCCGAGGCCGCGCACTTCCTTGACCAGCACGTTGAAGCTTTCCGGCACGCCCGCCTCGAAGCTGTCCTCGCCCTTGACGATGCTCTCGTAGACCTTGGTGCGGCCGGCCACGTCGTCGGATTTCACGGTCAGCATCTCCTGCAGCGTGTAGGCGGCGCCATAGGCTTCGAGCGCCCAGACTTCCATCTCGCCGAAGCGCTGGCCGCCGAACTGGGCCTTGCCGCCCAGAGGCTGCTGGGTGACCAGCGAGTAGGGGCCGGTGGAGCGGGCGTGGATCTTGTCGTCCACCAGGTGGTGCAGCTTCAGCAGGTATTTCATGCCGACGGTGACGGGGCGGGCGAAGCGCTCGCCGGTGCGCCCGTCATAGAGCACCGACTGGCCGGACGTATCGAAGCCCGCGCGCCGGAGCGCATCGTTCACGTCCTCTTCCTTGGCGCCGTCAAAGACCGGGGTTGCGATGGGCACGCCGCGGGTGACATTCTCGGCCGCTTCGACCAGGGCATCGTCGTCCATGGCGCCGATGCCCTCTTCCCAGGCCTCGTCGCCATAGGCGTAGTGCATGGCTTCCTTCACCGGGGTCAGGTCGCCCTTGCGCCGGTATTCCTCCAGCGCCTCGTCGATCTTCAGCCCCAGGCCGCGCGCGGCCCAGCCCATGTGGGTTTCGAGGATCTGGCCCACATTCATCCGGCTGGGCACGCCCAGCGGGTTGAGGCAGAAATCCACCGGCGTGCCGTCTTCGAGGAAGGGCATGTCCTCGATCGGCACCACCTTGGAAATCACGCCCTTGTTGCCGTGACGACCGGCCATCTTGTCGCCCGGCTGCAGCTTGCGCTTGACGGCGATGAAGACCTTGACCATCTTCATCACCCCCGGCGGCAGGTCGTCGCCGCGGCGCACCTTCTCCACCTTGTCCTCGAAGCGGTGGTCGAGGGCCTTCTTCTGGGCTTCGAACTGGGCCTGCAGGGCCTCCATGTGGCTGGCATCGGTCTCGTCCTCGAGCGCCAGCTGCCACCACTGGCCCTTCGAAAGGCCGGCCAGAAGCTCCTCGGTGATCTCCGATTTCGCCTTGACGCCCTTCGGCCCCTTGACCGCCACCTTGCCCAGCAGCATCGACTTCAGGCGCGCGTAGATGTTGCGCTCGAGGATCGCCAGCTCGTCGTCGCGGTCGCGCGCCAGCTGCTCGATCTCCTCGCGCTCGATCTGCAGCGCGCGGTCGTCCTTTTCGATGCCGTGGCGGTTGAACACCCGCACCTCGACCACGGTGCCGAAATCGCCGGGCTTGACGCGCAAGCTGGTGTCGCGCACGTCGGAAGCCTTTTCGCCGAAAATGGCGCGCAGCAGCTTCTCTTCCGGGGTCATCGGGCTCTCGCCCTTGGGGGTGATCTTGCCCACCAGGATGTCGCCGGGCTCCACATGGGCGCCGATATAGACGATGCCGGATTCATCGAGGTTGCGCAGCGCCTCCTCGCCCACATTGGGGATGTCGCGGGTGATCTCCTCCGGCCCCAGCTTGGTGTCGCGCGCGGCCACTTCGAACTCCTCGATATGGATCGAGGTGAACACGTCGTCGCGGGCGATGCGCTCGCTGATCAGGATCGAGTCCTCGTAGTTGTAGCCGTTCCACGGCATGAAGGCCACGAGCACGTTCTTGCCCAGGGCCAGTTCGCCAAGGTCGGTGGAGGGGCCGTCGGCGATGACCTCGCCCTTCTCCACCCGCTGGCCCACCTTGACCAGCGGGCGCTGGTTGATGCAGGTGTTCTGGTTCGAGCGCTGGAACTTGCGCAGGCGATAGATGTCCACCCCCGGATCGCCGGGCTCGAGATCCTCGGTGGCGCGCACCACGATACGGGTCGCATCCACCTGGTCGATGATACCGCCGCGGCTGGCCAGGATCGCCGCCCCGGAGTCGCGGGCCACCACCGCCTCGATGCCGGTACCCACAAAGGGCGCCTCGGCCTGCAGGAGCGGCACCGCCTGGCGCTGCATGTTGGAGCCCATCAGGGCGCGGTTGGCGTCGTCATTCTCGAGGAAGGGGATCAGCGAGGCGGCGACCGAAACCAGCTGCTTGGGGCTGACGTCGATCAGGTCCACGCTCTCGCGCGGGCTGAGCGTGTATTCGCCGGCCTTGCGGGTCGAGACCAGCTCGTTTTCGAACCGGCCCTTTTCGTCCAGATGCGCGTTGGCCTGGGCGATGGTGTGGCGCTGCTCCTCGGTCGCCGACATGTATTCCACCTGGTCGGTGACCTGGCCGTTTTCGACCTTGCGGTAGGGAGTCTCGATGAAGCCGTACTTGTTGACCCGCGCAAAGGTGGCGAGGCTGTTGATCAGGCCGATATTGGGGCCTTCGGGGGTCTCGATCGGGCACATGCGGCCGTAATGGGTCGGGTGCACGTCGCGCACCTCGAAGCCCGCGCGCTCGCGGGTGAGGCCCCCCGGCCCCAGCGCGCTGAGGCGGCGCTTGTGGGTGACTTCGCTGAGCGGGTTGGTCTGGTCCATGAACTGGCTGAGCTGGGAGGAGCCGAAGAATTCGCGCACCGCCGCCGCCGCCGGCTTGGCGTTGATCAGGTCCTGGGGCATCACCGTGTCGATCTCGACGGATGACATGCGCTCCTTGATCGCCCGCTCCATGCGCAACAGGCCCACGCGGTACTGGTTTTCCATCAGTTCGCCGACGCTGCGCACCCGGCGGTTGCCCAGGTGGTCGATATCGTCCACCTCGCCCTTGCCGTCGCGCAGCTCCACCAGCGCCTTGACGCAGGCAACGATGTCTTCCTTGTCGAGGATGCGCTGGGTGTCGGGCTTGTCGAGGTTGAGGCGCATGTTCATCTTGACCCGGCCGACGGCGGAGAGGTCGTAGCGCTCCTTGTCGAAGAACAGGGTGTCGAACAGGGCGCTGGCGGTGTCCACCGTGGGCGGCTCTCCCGGCCGCATGACGCGGTAGATGTCCATGAGCGCGGTCTCGCGGTTCATGTTCTTGTCCAGCGCCATGGTGTTGCGGATATAGGGGCCGACATTCACGTTGTCGATGTCGAGCACCGGGATCTCGGTGATGCCCGCGTCCAGCAGTTCCTTGAGCGTGCCGCCGATCACGGTCTCGCCGTCCTTGTCGAGCTCCCAGGTGAGCTCGTCGCCGGCCTCGACATAGATCGCGCCGGTCTCCTCGTTGATGATGTCGCGCGCCGCATAGCGGCCGACGATCGCCTCGAAAGGCACGAGGATCTCGCTGGTGCCGCCCTCGGCGGCGAGCTTCTTGGCCGCGCGCGGGGTGATCTTCTTGCCCGCCTCGGCGATCACCTCGCCGGTCTTCGCGTCGATGATATCCTCGCTCGGGCGGGTGCCGGCGACGCGCTCGGGGAAGAACCTGGTGACCCAGCCCGCGCGCGGGTCGGACTTCTTCTTCAGCCTGAAATCGACCGTGTCGTAATAGGCGTTCATGATCTCTTCCTGATCCATGCCAAGCGCATAGAGCAGGGTCGTCACCGGCAGCTTGCGGCGCCGGTCGATGCGGGCATGGACGATATCCTTGGCGTCGAACTCGAAATCGAGCCAGGAGCCGCGATAGGGGATGATGCGGCAGGCAAAGAGGAGCTTGCCGGAAGAGTGGCTCTTGCCCTTGTCATGATCGAAGAACACGCCCGGGCTGCGGTGCATCTGGCTGACGATCACCCGTTCGGTGCCGTTGACGATGAAGGTGCCGTTGGGCGTCATCAGCGGCATGTCGCCCATGAACACATCCTGCTCCTTGATGTCCTTGACCGAACGCGCGCCGGTATCCTCGTCCACGTCGAACACGATCAGGCGCAGGGTGACCTTGAGCGGCGCGCTGTAGGTCATGTCGCGCTGCTGGCACTCCTCGACATCGTATTTGGGCGCCTCGAGCTCGTATTTGACGAATTCGAGCACCGCGGTCTCGTTGAAATCCTTGATCGGGAAGACCGACTGGAAGACCCCCATGATCCCCTCGCCGTCCTGCGGCTCGGGGCCGTCGCCGGAATTCAGGAACAGATCGTAGGAGCTCTTCTGCACCTCGATCAGGTTCGGCATTTCCAGGATTTCGCGGATCTTTCCGTAATATTTGCGAAGACGTTTCTGGCCGAGATAGGAATGCGCCATGCGTGTCGTGCCTTTCGTTTCTCACCTGAGGCGGCGCGCCGTCGGGGCCACGGCCGGCGCCTCGTCAGAGACAGGGGGGCGGAACCAATTCGCGCAGACCGTCCCACCGGCCTGCTCCCGATCCCGCGAACCTCCCCTTGGGAAAGCCCCGGCTCCGGGGCCTTGCCAAGAAAGGTTCGGCTGGACCCGGGAACCCCGGACCCAGCCAATGTATTGCGGGCGCGGCCAGAGCGATTTTTCCGCGAAAAATCGTGGCCCCGCCAGGGCGCGCCCGCAA
>JALWTH010000285.1 GCA_027082975.1 Paracoccaceae bacterium
GAACCGGCTCGCGGGCTGGTCGAAGCGCGCATAGGCCGCCGCGTCCGGCAGCGGGAAGCGCACCATGGTGATGATCTCGCCTTCCTCCAGCGCGGTCTCGAACAGGCCGGTAAAGAAGTCGTCGGCCGAGATCTCGCGCCGGTCGGTGACGATGGTCGCGCACAGGCCCAGACAGGCGGCCGGGTAGTCCGCCGAGGGGTCGTTATTGGCGATCGAGCCGCCAATGGTGCCGCGCGCGCGCACCATCGGGTCGCCGATCCCGCCGGCAAGCGCGCTCAGCGCCGGGATGGTGCCGTCGGCGGCGACCACCTCGTGGGTGGTCATGGCGCCCACTTCCAGCACGCCTTCGCGGTCGCGCACCCCGCTGAGCCCTTCGATCCGGCTGAGCGAGACGAGCTTGCTGGGCGCGGCGAGGCGCTGCTTGAGGGTGGGGATCAGGGTCTGCCCGCCGGCGAGCAGCTGCGCGTCTTCATCCTTCTTGAGCGCTTTCAGGGCCTTTTCCAGCTTGGAAGGCCGTTTGATATCAAATGCATACATGTCCTGCCCTCCTCTCAGCCGTTCATCGCTTCCCAGACGCGCGAAGGCGTCAGGGGCATGTCGATATGGGTGATGTCGTGGCCTGCGCGCCTGAGCGCATCGACCACCGCGCCCACCACCGCCGGCGGGCTGCCGATGGCGCCCGCTTCGCCGCAGCCCTTGACCCCGAGCGGGTTGTGGGTGCAGGGGGTCTGGCAGGAGTGATCGACGGTGAAGCTCGGCAGGTCGCTGGCCCGCGGCATGGCGTAATCCATGTAGGAGCCGTTGAGAAGCTGGCCGTCCTCGTCATAGGCCGCGCCTTCGAGCAGGGCCTGGCCGATCCCCTGGCCGATCCCGCCATGGACCTGCCCGTCAACGATCATCGGGTTGATGATATTGCCGAAATCGTCGGCGGCGGCAAAGGACACGATATCGACCTTGCCGGTCTCCGGGTCCACCTCGACCTCGCAGGCATAGGCCCCGGCGGGGAAGGTGAAATTGGCCGGATCGTAAAACGCGGTCTCTTCAAGCCCAGGCTCGATCTCCTCGAGCGGGTAGTTGTGCGGCACATAGGCGGCGAGCGTCACATCGCCCCAGGCCACGCTCTTGTCGGTGCCGGCAACGGTGAACTGGCCGTCCTTCAGCTCGATATCGCCCTCGGAGGCTTCGAGCAGATGGGCGGCGATCTTCTTGGCCTTGGCGATGATCTTCTCGGTCGCACGCACGATGGCGCTGCCGCCCACCGCCAGCGAGCGCGAGCCATAGGTGCCCATGCCCATCGGCGTGTTGGCGGTGTCGCCATGGACGATCTCGACCATGCTCGGATCAATGCCGATCATGTCGGCCACCACCTGCGGGAAGCTGGTCTCATGCCCCTGCCCGTGGCTGTGGGAGCCGGTCATCACCACCAGCCCGCCGGTGGCGTTGACCCGCACCGTGGCGCTTTCGTAAAGCCCCGCGCGCGCGCCAAGCTGGCCAACGAGGTTGCTGGGCGCGATGCCGCAGGCCTCGATATAGCAGTTCACCCCCAGCCCGCGCAGCTTGCCGCGGCTTTTGCTTTCGGCAGCGCGGGCGTCAAACCCGGCGAGGTCGGCGATTTCCTCGAGCTTGTCCATGGTGGCGACGTAATTGCCGGTGTCGTATTCCAGCGCCACCGGGGTCGCATAGGGAAACTCGGTGATGAAATTCTGCCGCCGGAGCTGGATCCGGTCGACGCCAAGCTCATAGGCCGCCTTGTCAATCACCCGCTCCAGCGCAAAGGTCATCTCCGGGCGCCCGGCGCCGCGATAGGCGTCCACCGGCACGGTATTGGTGAACACCGCCTTGACGTTGATGTAAATCAGCGGTGTCTTGTAATTGCCCGCCGCCAGCGTGCCGTGCAGCCAGGTCGGGATCGAGGGCGCGAAGGTCGAAAGATACGCCCCCATATTGGCGTAGGTGTCGGTGCGCAGCGCGGTGAAATTGTGCTCCGCATCCAGCGCCAGCTCGATCGTGGTCACATGGTCGCGCCCGTGGGCGTCGGAGATGAAGGCCTCGGAGCGGGTCGAGGTCCACTTGACCGGGCGGCCGAGCGCCTTGGCGGCGAAGGTACAGAAGGCCTCTTCCTGATAGTGGAAGATCTTGGAGCCGAAGCCCCCGCCCACATCCGGCGCCACCACGCGCAGCTTGTGCTCGGGGATACCCAGCACGAAAGCGCCCATCAGCAGGCGAATCACATGCGGGTTCTGGCTGGTGGTGTAGAGGGTCGATTCGTCGCTCGAAGCGTCATAATCGCCGATCGCCACGCGCGGCTCCATGGCATTGGGCACGAGGCGGTTGTTGACCAGCTCGAGCCGGGTCACATGGGCGGCATTGGCAAAGGCCTCCTCCACCGCTGCCTTGTTCTCCTCGACAAAACCCCAGTCATAGCAGAGGTTTGAGGTAAGGTCGTCATGCACCCTGGGCGCGCCCTCGGCGAGCGCTGCCTTCATGTCCACCACCGCCGGAAGCTCCTCGATATCGAGCCCGATCGCCTCGGCCGCATCGCGCGCCTCAGCCTCGGTCTCGGCCACCACCGCGGCGATGGGCTCGCCCACATGGCGCACCTTGCCCTCGGCGAGGATCGGGTGCTTGGGCTCCTGCATCGGCTCGCCGTGGCGGTCGGTCACCTGCCAGCCGCAGGGCACACCGCCCACTTCGGCGAAATCGGCGGCGGTGAAGATGCGCAGCACGCCGGGCATCTGCGCCGCCTCGCTGGTATCGACCCCATTCAGCCGCCCATGGGCCACGCTCGAGCGCAGAAACACCACATGGGCCTGGCCGGGCAGGTTGATGTCATCGGTATATTTGCCGTTTCCGGTGAGAAACCGCTGGTCCTCGCGGCGCTTGTTGGGCGCGCCGATGCCTCCATCTGCTGGCATCTCAAATCCTCCCTGAAGTGTTCTTGCGCGTCATTCGGCGGCCACGGCCACATCCTGCCCGGACGCGGCCATGATCGCACGCACGATATTGTGATAGCCGGTGCAGCGGCAGATATTGCCGCTTATATAGGCGCGGATCTCGGCTTCGGTGGGCTTGGGGTTTTCCTTGAGAAGCGCCGCCGCCGCCATCACCATGCCCGGGGTGCAGAAGCCGCATTGCAACCCGTGATGCTCCTTGAAGGCGGCCTGGATCGCGCCCAGCGAGCCGTCTTCATTGGCCATGCCCTCGATGGTGGTCACCTCGGCGCCCTTGGCCTCGAGCGCGAACATGTTGCAGCTTTTGACCGGGCGGCCGTTCACATGCACGGTGCAGGCGCCGCACTGGCCGGTATCGCAGCCCACATGGGTGCCGGTGAGCCCCAGCGCCTCGCGCAAATAGGTACTGAGCAAGGTATTGTCCGCCACATCGGCAGAGACAGCCCTGCCGTTCACGGTCATCGAGACCTGTGTCATATGCTTCCTCCCTGATATTGTTTGCGGCCAGTTAAGCATGATCGCGGCGCTTTGAGAACCACCCTTCGCGGAAAAATTGTATTTTCCGCCGAACCCCGCGCGCGCCGCTGCCGGCGGCGTCCGCAAGGGGGCTGGCGGCGGGAAAAGGCGGTTATTTTTCACGCGGTTGCGGGCGCGAAGGCATTTCCTTGAGCAGCCCGCCCACGCCCATGGCGGCGATGTCTGCGGGGCCGGGCGGGCAGGCGCACAGGGTGCGGGCGATCACCGTGTCGGCGCCGTTGAGCGCCAGCGAGCGGGCGCAGCCGGGCAGCCCGATCACCGGGCGGCCGGTCAGCTCGCCCGTGAACAGC
>JALWTH010000286.1 GCA_027082975.1 Paracoccaceae bacterium
CGCACCGACCGCCCCCGCACCCGGCACGCCGACTGCGCCCGACCCGGTGGCGCTCGCCCGCGAGGCCGCCGCCGCGGCCGCCGACCTGCCGGCGCTCGAGGCCGCCATCGCCGCCTTTGACCAGTGCGACCTCAAGCGCGGCGCCCGCAACACCGTCTTTGCCGACGGCCACCCTTCGGCCCGCGTCATGGTGATCGGCGAGGCCCCCGGGCGCGACGAAGACCGCCTCGGCCGCCCCTTCGTCGGACGCGCCGGACAATTGCTCGACCGGATGCTGGCGGCCATCCACCTCGACCGCACCGCCGAAGGCGCAAACGGCGTCTATATCACCAACGTGCTCCCATGGCGCCCGCCGCAGAACCGCGAGCCGACACCCGAGGAAATGGCCATGCTCACCCCCTTCCTCCAGCGCCATGTCGAGCTCGCCGCGCCCGACCTGCTGATCCTCATGGGCAACACTCCCTGCCAGGCCCTGCTTGGCAAGCGCGGCATCACCCGGATGCGCGGCAAATGGGACCAGGCGATGAACCTGCCCGCCATGCCCATGTTTCACCCCGCCTACCTGCTGCGCAACCCGGCCGCCAAGCGAGAAGCCTGGGCCGATCTGCTGGAAATCCAGGCACGCCTGCGCAGCCCCTGACCTTTCATCTTTCGCCAAATACTCCCGCCGGAGGCCCGATTTTTCGCAGAAAAATCGCCCCTGCCGCGCCCGGACGCCCGGCAAGACCGGCAGGGCTTGCATCCCGCGCCCCGCCGGTGCAAGCCTCGGGCAAAACCCGGAGGCCCCATGTCCCACAGCACCGACTCCGCCAGGCGCGAATTCATCCCCGTGCGCATCGCCGTACTCACCGTGTCCGACAGCCGCACGCTTGCCGATGACCGCTCCGGCGACACGCTCGTCAAGCGCATCGAGGCCGCTGGCCATATCGTCGCCGACCGCAGGATCGTCCGCGACGAGCGCGCCGGGATCGCCGACCAGCTGCGCAGCTGGTCGCAGGACCCGCAGATCGACGTGGTGATCTCCACCGGCGGCACCGGGCTTACCGGGCGCGATGTCACGGTCGAGGCGCATCGCGATGTCTATGAAAAGGAGATCGAGGCCTTTTCCACCGTCTTCACCATCGTCAGCATGAAGAAGATCGGCACTTCCGCCGTCCAGAGCCGCGCCACGGCCGGGGTTGCCCATGGCACCTACCTGTTTGCGCTCCCCGGCTCTCCCGGCGCCTGCAAGGACGCCTGGGACGAGATCCTCGTCCACCAGCTCGACTACCGCCACCTGCCGTGCAACTTTGTCGAGATTTTTCCCCGGCTCGAAGAGCACAAGCGGCGAAAATAGCCCGAGAGGGCAAATTTTCTGTGGACAAATCGAAAAGTCGGTAACTTTCTCTTTACTCCCGATTCGTTTCGGCACTACCATATGCAGTAGGTGAACGGCGCGCCAGATGCCGGACCTTGTACAGGCGCATAGACCTTGGGGGTGACTCCCGGGGCTGAAACGAAAAGGGCATGCCATGTCGATGACCGAGCAGTTTGTCGAACAGGACGATATCCACCCGATCGACATCGTCGAAAACCTGGCCGAATTCCGCGACTGGGAGTTCGACCGCGTTGCCGAAGACCAGATCGCCATGGCGGTCGAAGGCCAGTGGCGCAGCTATTCGATCACGCTGGCCTGGTCGCCCTTTGACGAGACCCTGCGCATGATCGTCACCTTCGAGATGGAGCCGCCCGAAAGCAAGCTGCCGAAGCTCTACGAGGCACTGAACCAGATCAACGACCAGTGCTGGGCCGGGGCCTTCACCTTCTGGGCCGAGCAGAGGCTGATGGTCTATCGCTACGGGTTGGTATTGACCGGCGGGCAGTTCGTGGCTCCCGAACAGATCGAGCGGCTGATCGCCACGGCCGTTACCTCCTGCGAAAGGTTCTATCCGGCGATGCAGCTGGTTTCCTGGGGCGATCGCAGCGTCGATGATGCGATGCAGGTCGCCATGACCGAAGCTTACGGTCGCGCCTGAAGCACCGCAAAGGCTGTCCGGGCGGAAACGATTTTTCGCAGAAAAATCGCCCCCGGTGCCCCCCGCTCGCCCCCAGTCGCCGGGACGCAGGCCCGGCGAAAAGCCTGTTTCAGCCCTGCAGCCCGGCGGATTGACCGCTCAGCCCCTTGAGGATCGGGCAATCCGGCCGGTGGTCTCCGGCGCAGGCCTCGACCAGTTCGCTGAGGGTTGCACGCATGGCCTCGAGGTCGGCAATCTTCTGGTCGATCCGCTTCAGGTGCCCCTCGGCCACCCGTTTCACATCCGCGCTCGCCCGGGTTTCGTCCTCATAGAGCGCCAGCAGCATCCGGCAATCCTCGATCGAAAAGCCCAGCGCCCGGGCGCGGGCGAGAAAGGAGAGCTTGTGCAGATCCTTTTCGTCAAAGGAGCGGTAGCCGTTTTCAGCCCGGTGCGGCTGGATCAGCCGGATTTCCTCGTAATAGCGGATGGTCTTGGCGGGAAGGCCGGTGCGGGCGGCGGCTTCTCCGATATTCATGCGCTTTCTCCTTTCGGTTCCAGAAACGGACGTGCCCGGCGCAGGCGCAGGGCGTTGGTCAGCACGAAGACCGACGACATCGCCATGGCGCCGGCCCCCAGCATCGGCGAGAGCATGACCCCCCAGAGCGGATAGAGCGCGCCGGCGGCGACCGGGATCAGCAACACGTTGTAGCCGAAGGCCCAGAACAGGTTCTGGCGGATGTTCTTCATGGTGTCGCGGCTCAGCGCAATGGCATTGACCACCCCGGCCAGATCGCCCGAGACCAGCACCACGTCAGCGGCCTCGATGGCCACATCGGTGCCGGTGCCGATGGCAATGCCCACGTCCGCTGCCGCCAACGCCGGGGCGTCGTTGATCCCGTCGCCGACAAAGGCGACCTTGCGCCCGCCCTCCTTCAGCGCTTCGATGGCGGCGACCTTGCCGGCGGGCCGGACCCCGGCCACCACTTCGTCGATCCCCAGTTCGCCGGCGATGGCACGGGCGGTGGCCTCGGTGTCGCCGGTGATCATCACCACCTTCTTGCCCAGCCGGTGCAGGGCCTCGATGGCCGCCTTCGTGGTCGGCTTGAGCGGGTCGGCCACGGCGGCCACGCCTGCCACCTGTCCGTCAATGGCGACAAATAGCGGCGTGCGCCCCTTGGCGGCCCATGCCTGGGCCTTCTCGGCCAGCGCGCCTGCCTCCAGCTTCTTGCGGGTCATCAACGCGGCGTTGCCGATCAGCAGCGCCTTGCCCCCGACGCTCGCCTGCAGGCCAAATCCCGGCAGGGCGCGGGTGCTCTCGGCCCTGGGGATCTCGAGCCCGCGCGCCTCGGCCGCGCGCAGGATCGCCCCGGCAATCGGATGCTCCGAGCCCGCCTCGGCGCCCGCCAGCAGGCGCAGCAGATCGGCTTCGTCAAAGCCCTCGACCACGGCGATGTCGGTCAGGTCGGGCCGGCCCCGGGTGAGGGTGCCGGTCTTGTCCATCGCCACCACCGCGACCTCCTGCAGGCTCTGCAGCGCATCGCCCTTGCGAAACAGCACCCCCATCTCGGCGCCGCGCCCGGTGCCGACCATGATCGAGGTGGGCGTGGCCAGCCCCATGGCGCAGGGGCAGGCGATGATCAGCACCGCGACCCCGGCCACCACCGCATAGCCCAGCGTCGGCGTGGGGCCGACGGCAAGCCAGACCAGAAAGGTCAGCACCGCCACGCTCATCACCGCCGGCACGAACCACTTGGTGATCTTGTCCACCGCGCCCTGGATCGGCAGCTTGGCCGCCTGCGCCTGCTCGACAAGGCGCACGATCTGGCTCAGCGTGGTATCGGCGCCAACGCGGGTTGCGCGCATGGTGAGCGCGCCCGAGCCATTGACCGTGCCCGCCGTCAGCGGCGCGCCCGCTTCCTTTTCCACCGGCACCGGCTCGCCGGTGATCATGCTTTCGTCCACCCAGGAAGCGCCGGTCAGTACCTCGCCATCGACCGGGATCTTCTCGCCGGGGCGCACATGCAGCACCTCGCCCACGCGCACCTCTTCCACCGGCACTTCCACCACCTCGCCTTCGCGCTCCACCCGGGCCGTGGGCGGGGCCAGCTCCATCAGCCGCTGGATCGCCGCCCCGGTGCGGCCCTTGGCGCGGGCCTCCATCCAGCGGCCGAACAGGATCAGCACCACGATCACCACCGCCGCTTCGTAATAGACATTGGCCGTGCCCGCGGGCAGCAGGCCCGGCGCAAAGGTGGAGACCACCGAAAACAGGTAAGCCGCGCTGGTGCCCAGAGCGACCAGCGAGTTCATGTCCGGCTTGCCATGCAGAAGCGCCGGGAAGCCCTTGGCGTAAAAGCCCCGCCCCGGCCAGGCCATGACGATGGTTGCGAGCACGAACTGGATCACGTTGAGATTGAATTCGCCAAAGGTCGCATAGCCCCATTCGCGCAGGGCCGGGACCACATGCCCGCCCATTTCAAAGATCACCACCGGCGCCGAAAGCAGGCCGGCGATGACGATCTGGCGCAGGGTCTTGCGCGCCTCCTCGGCCTTGCGCTCGACCACGCTGCTCGTCTCGCCGCCAGAGATGACCCGGGTCGGATAGCCGTATTCGGTGGCGATGCGGGCAAGCTCGGCGGCGGTGATCTCGCCGGGCACGATGGTCACATGCGCAACCTCGCCGGCGAGATTCACGCGCACGTCGATCACGCCGGGCGCGGCGGCCAGCGCGTCCTCGACCCGGCCCACGCAGGTGGCGCAGGTCATCTCGCCCACTTCCAGCACCACTTCCTCGGTGGCGACCGGGTAGCCGGCCTTGTCCAAAGCCGCGCGCACCGCGTCCAGGTCGCCCTCGCCGGCGAAATGCACCACCGCCTTTTCCGCCGCGAGGTTCACCTCGGCCCCCTCGACCCCGGGCACCGCCTCCAGCGCCTGCTCCACCCGCGCCACGCAGGAAGCGCAGGTCATGTTCTCGACCCGGATCGTCATGTCTTTCATGGTTCCACCTTTGGGAAGCTTTTCGGATATGCGACATATGGACCTTCCAGCGTTGGGAAGGTCAAGGGTGGGCGAAAAGAATTCTTGACCTTGCCGCGCGGGAAGGCCTAGCCGGTAGCAAAACAGTCAGAGGAGAAGACGAAATGAGCGTGAAATTTCACGTCCCCGACATGAGCTGCGGCCATTGCAAGGCGACGATCGAAAAGGCCTTTGCCACCGCCGATCCGCTGGCCGAGCTCAGCTTTGACATGGAAGGCCGGCATGTGGAGATAGAGAGCGACCTCGACGCCGAATCGCTGGCAAAGCTGCTGAAAGAGGCGGGCTATCCGGCCGAAGCGGTCTGATCCCGGCCGCCCCGCTGCGCCCGGCGCAGCGCCCACAGGCCCGCGCGCAGGGCTTGTTCGCCGCCGAGCCGGCCCGGCGCCGCGCCCTGGCCCGCGAGCGCCGCCGCATAGGCCTCGGCCAGCGGCCCGTCGCCGATCACCACCACCTCCATGCCCAGCCACCAGGGCCGCGCGGCGGCCAGATCGGCGCCGACGAAATGGCCGGTGATCGCGCCGGCCTGTCCGCCAAGCTCGGCCGCCGCCAGATCGGCGGCCAGCGCCTGCGGGCGGCTGAGCGAGCGGCTCACGGCCTCCTCGAAGCCCGCGCCGGGATCGGGCTCGCCAAAGGCGGCGATCAGCCGGCCGGTGAGGCTCGACTGGAAGGCGACCAGCTCGCCCGCGCTGATCCGCAGCCAGTGGCAGCGCGCCCCGGTAATGCAGGCGATGCCGTCAAACTGGGGCCGCTCCGCGAGCAGCCCCGCCGCCCGCGCCGCCGCGCAGTCGAGCCGGCCCTTGGGGCTCTCCTGCACATAGGCCGGCAAAGGCCCGGCAGGCGCCACATATTCCCGCGCGCCGGGCAGCAGCGCGGGCACCATCACCTCCGCCGCCCCCGCCTCGCCACAGGACACCACCTCGAGCCCCGCGGGCGGCGGCCCGGCGAGCGCCTCGCCCCCGCGCATGTGCCAGCGCTTGCCGTCTGCCTGTGCGATCCATTCGTCCATGCCGCCTTGTAGCCCGGACCGGGGCGCGACAAAAGGGCGTGACCCGCACGAAAAACCGGGGCAATCTGGGCCAAAACCGGAGGTCCCATGCACATCCTCGCCATTGACCAGGGCACCACCTCTTCGCGTGCCATTGCCTTTGACGCAGAGCTTGCGCCGGTCCACACCGCGCAGGCCGAGTTCGCCCAGCACTTCCCGGCTTCGGGCTGGGTCGAGCATGACCCGGAGGACATCTGGCAGACGGTGCTGGAGACCGCCCGCGCGGCCCATGCGGCGGTGGAGGGCGACATCGCCGCCATCGGCATCACCAACCAGCGCGAGACCACCCTGTTGTGGGACCGCACCACCGGCAAACCGCTGCATAATGCCATCGTCTGGCAGGACCGGCGCACCCATGCGGCCTGCGAGGCGCTGAAGGCCCAGGGGCTCGAAGAGCCGGTCCGCGCCCGCACCGGCCTCATGCTCGACCCCTACTTCAGCGCCACCAAGCTCGCCTGGCTGCTCGAGCATGTGGACGGCGCGCGTGCGGCGGCCGAGGCCGGCCGGCTCGCCTTTGGCACCGTTGACAGCTTCCTGATCTGGCGCCTCACCGGCGGCAGGGTCCATGCCACCGACGCCACCAATGCCGCCCGCACCATGCTCTATGACATCGCCGCCGGGGCGTGGGATGCGGATATCTGCGAGGCCCTCGGCATCCCGATGAGCCTGCTCCCGGAGGTGCGCGACTGCGCCGATGATTTCGGCACCACCGACCCGGCCCTGTTCGGCGCGCCGATCCCGATCAGCGGCGTTGCCGGCGATCAGCAGGCGGCCACGATCGGGCAGGCCTGTTTTGCACCGGGGATGATGAAAAGCACCTATGGCACCGGCTGCTTTGCCCTGCTGAATACCGGCGCGCGGATGGTGCAGAGCCGCAACCGCCTGCTCACCACCATCGCCTACCGGCTCAAGGGGCAGGTGACCTACGCGCTCGAAGGCTCGATCTTCATCGCCGGCGCGGCGGTGCAATGGCTGCGCGACGGGCTCGGCGTGGTGAAGGCGGCGGCCGAGACCGACGCCATGGCCCGCGCCGCCGATCCGGCGCAGGAGGTGGTGCTGGTGCCCGCCTTTACCGGGCTCGGCGCGCCGCACTGGGACGCCGAGGCGCGCGGCGCGCTCTACGGGCTGACCCGCGCCACCGGGCCCGACGAGCTGGCCCGCGCGGCGCTCGAAGCGGTGGGCTTTCAGACCGCCGACCTGCTCGCCGCCATGCAGGCCGACTGGCCCGGCGAGATGCGCGCGCTGAGGGTGGACGGGGGCATGTCGGCCTCGGATTACGCGATGCAGTTCCTCGCCGACATCACCGCCACCCCGGTGGACCGCCCGCAGGTGCTGGAGACCACCGCCCTGGGCGCGGCCTGGCTCGCGGGGATGCAGGCCGGCCTGCTGCCCGGCCCGGAAGACTTCGCCCGGGCCTGGGCGCGCGAGCGGCGCTTCAGCCCCGCCATGGCCGAGGACGAGCGCACCCGCCGCCGGGCGCTGTGGCGCGATGCCGTCCGCCGCACGCTGGGGCCGCTGGGCGGGTAGGGCCGGCGCTCCAGCGCGAAGATTTGCAATTCTGCTCCCACGTCCCATATTACCCTCATGCCTGTGATCTTCCTCCTCATCATCGGTGCCGCTGCCGGTTTCATCGCCACCCGCCTGATGGATATCGAGGCCAGCGTGCCGACGACCATCGCTATCGGTGTGCTCGGCGCGCTGATCGGCGGGGCGGTGCTGCGGTTTCTGCTGATGCTGACCGGGCTGGCCTTCGGCTTCATCGGCGCCGTGCTCGGCGCGCTCGCCCTGATCTGGGTCTGGCAGACGTATTTCCGCTAGGCTCAGGCCCCATCAATCCCGCGCTCACAGCGGTGCAGGCGCGAAATATCAGGGGTTTTTTGCCCGCCGGACAGGGTGGGTCCCCTTTCCAAGGGCAAAAGGCCCCTGAGATGAAGCGCCTGCACCGCCCTGCGGGTCCGGCGGATTTGCTCCCTGAATGCGTTGCAAGACCTTGAAATAGCGCCACTATTCCTGCGGTCTTGCGCCTGTTCAGGAAGCAAATCTGCCGGACTGTGAACGTGGGATTAATGGGTCCTGAGCCTAGGGCAGAGTTGGCGGAACGGCCCGCCTGCGGGAAAGCTGCCCCCTTTTCTTTTCACTGAAAATGGTGCAGGATAGGCCCATGATGCTGCTGATTTATATCCTGATCGGCGTCGTGCTCGGCGCGTTCTTCTCCTATGCGCTGGACATGAAGACCGATACCGGCCCCGCCATTGCCATTGCCGGGCTTGGCGGTCTGGTCGGCGGGTTGCTGCTGCATATTATCCTGCCGTTCTGCGGTATGCTGTTCGGCATTGTCGGGGCCGTGCTGGGTGCTCTGTTGCTGCTGTGGCTGGTATCCCTGATCGCGCGCTGAGGCTTCACCCTTGAGCGTCACCCCCTGAACGGCGCCCCTTGAACGGCGCCATGCCGGCGCGGGCGAGCGCATCGGCGCGCTCGTTTTCGGCGTGGCCGGCATGGCCCTTGATCCATTTCCAGGTCACCTCATGGCGCGCCTGCGCCTCGTCAAGCCGCTGCCAGAGATCGGCGTTTTTCACGGGCTTCTTTGCCGAGGTCTTCCAGCCGTTCTTCTTCCAGCCGTGGAGCCAGGAGGTAATGCCGTTCTTCACATAGGCGCTGTCGGTGACGATGGTGATGGCAGAGGGGCGGCTGAGCGCCTCGAGCGCGTGGATCGCGGCCAGAAGCTCCATGCGGTTGTTGGTGGTCTCGGCCGCGCCGCCCTTCAGGCAGCGCTCCTTGAGCACGCGGCCCCCCTCGCGCGCCTGCAGCAGCACCCCCCAGCCGCCGGGGCCGGGATTGCCGGAGCAGGCGCCGTCGGTATGGGCGATGAGCTCAACCATGGGCGCGCACCAGCAGGTAACGGTCGCGCGCGCCCGCAAGCCCCCTGCCCTCGGCATGCCGGCGCGCGGTGATGGTGAAGCCGGCCTCGAGCAGCAGCGCCTCAAGCTCTTCCTCGCGCCAATAGCTGTAAAACCGCCCCAGCCGGTCGCGCCCCTCGCCCGCGCCGAGCTTCATGCCCAGATGCAGAAGGCCCGAGGGGTAGAGCGCGTGTTTCATCCGGCGCAGTTGCCCAGCCAGCGCCGCGCGTGGCAGGTGCAGGAGCGAGAAATTGGCCCAGATACCGTGATATGCGGGGCTGGCGGGCAGGTCGGTGAAACCCGCCTGCCGGGCGCTGACACCGGGCCGGGCTGCGGCCAGCGCTACCATTGCGACGGAAGCGTCCAGCGCTTCGACCGCAAAACCCTGCGCGGCGAACCAGGCCGCATGGTGCCCCGGCCCGCAGCCCAGATCGAGAATGCGTGCCCCCGCCGGCAGCAGCGCGGCAAAGGCCTCCATCTCCGGCAATTCCTGCAATGCCGCGCTCAGGCGCGCGTATTCCTGCGCGCGGGCGTCATAGATGGCAATGGTGGCATCGCTCATGGTCTCAGCACCATCGGCACCTTGAAGGAGACGTTTTCCTGAGCGGTTTCAACCACTTCGCAGGTGAGGTCGTAATGCTCGCCAAAGGCGTCGATGACCTCGTCCACCAGCACCTGCGGGGCCGAGGCGCCGGCCGTCAGCCCCACCGCCTTCACCCCCTCAAGCGCCCGCCAGTCGATATCGCCGGCGCGCTCGACAAGCTGCGCATAGGCGCAGCCATTGGCGCGGGCCACCTCGACCAGCCGGCGCGAATTGGACGAATTGGGCGCGCCGATCACCAGCAGCGCCTGCACGCGCGGCGCAATCGCCTTGACCGCCGCCTGCCGGTTGGTGGTGGCATAGCAGATGTCTTCCTTGTGCGGGCCGACGATCGCCGGAAATCGCGCCTTCAGCGCGGCGACGATGCCCGCCGTGTCGTCGATCGAAAGCGTGGTCTGGGTGATATAGGCCAGCCGCTCCGGGTCGCGCGGGGCGAGGCGGGCCACGTCGGCCTCGCTCTCGACCAGCAGTACCTCGCCCTCGGGCAACTGGCCCATGGTGCCGATGGTCTCCGGGTGGCCCTTGTGGCCGATCATCACCATCTGCAGCCCGGCGCGGTGGTGGCGCTCGGCCTCGATATGCACCTTGGAGACCAGCGGGCAGGTGGCGTCCACATAGACCATCTGGCGCCGCGCGGCCTCGGCGGGCACCGATTTGGCCACCCCGTGGGCCGAGAACACCACCGGGCGGTCGTCGGGCACTTCGTCGAGCTCCTCGACGAACACCGCGCCCTTGGCCCGGAGCCCATCGACCACATATCGGTTATGCACGATCTCGTGGCGCACATAGACCGGCGCGCCCCATTTCTCCAGCGCCAGTTCGACGATCTTGATCGCCCGGTCCACGCCGGCGCAAAAGCCGCGCGGGGCGGCGAGGTAGAGGGTGAGGGGTTTCTTCGACATGGGCCGGGCTTAGCATCCGCCTGCGCGCTGGCGCAACGAAAACCGGGACCCGCGCCCCGGTTCGCTGTCGCTCGAAGATCCGGCAGCCGAAGATCAGGCCTCGGTGCTCTCGTCCTCGCGCCGGTATCCGGTCTCGAACTCGCGCGGCGGGCGGCCGATCACTTCCTTGAGCTCGTCCAGTTCGATGAAATTGTCGGCCTGCCGGCGCAGGTCGTCGGCGATCATCGGCGGCTGGCTGCGGATGGTGGAGACCACCGAGACCCGCACGCCCTTGCGCTGAATTGCCGCAACCAGAGGGCGAAAATCGCCATCGCCGGAGAACAGCACCATGTGGTCGATATGCTCGGCCAGTTCCAGCGCGTCCACCGCGAGCTCGATATCCATGTTGCCCTTGACCTTACGCCGGCCCATGGAATCGGTGTATTCCTTGGCCGGCTTGGTGACCATGGAAAAGCCGTTGTAATGCAGCCAGTCCACCAGTGGGCGGATCGGCGAGTAGTCGTCGTTTTCCAGCAGGGCGGTGTAGTAGAATGCCCTCAGCAGCTTGCCCCGGCGCATGAATTCCTGGCGCAGGAGCTTGTAGTCGATGTCGAAGCCAAGAGCCTTGGCGGCTGCGTAGAGGTTGGAGCCGTCGATGAACAACGCCAACCGTTCGTCCTTGTAGAACATAATCTCTTCCTTTCCGAACTATCCATCGACGCTTTCCGTGAGTGATGCGATAATCAGGCGTCTCTGGAATCTGATGCAATGTAGGACTTGTGACACATGCTGCAAGGGAAAAGTGGCCCGTCCCCGGTCACTCTACCAGTGGTTGCCGTCGGAAGCAATGAGGAAACCGCATTCGGCGGCGCCCGCGAGATCGTCTCCCGCGCCCCGGCGGCGCTCGAAGCGGCGGGGCTGAAGCCGCGCGCGACGAGCGAACTGTTTGAAACCCCGTGTTTCCCCGTCGGATACGGGCCGGATTTCGTAAACAGCGTGGTGCTGCTCGAGTCGGACCTGCCGCCTGAGCGGATACTGGCCGTCCTGCACCGGGTGGAGGCGGAATTTGGCCGAAAGCGCCGCCAGCGCTGGGGGCCGAGGACGCTGGACCTGGATCTGATCGCGCTGGGCGGGGTGATTCTGCCGGATGCGGCGGAGCTCAGGCGCTGGATGGAACTGCCGCCCGAAGCGCAGACCCGCGAGGTGCCCGACCGGCTGATCCTGCCGCATCCGCGCCTGCAGGAGCGTGCCTTCGTGCTGATTCCCATGGCCCAGCTGGTGCCCGAATGGCGCCACCCGCTGACCGGGATGCGCGTGCGCGAGATGATCGAGGCACTGCCGGAGGCGGAAAAGGCCGCAATTCGCCCGATTTCGGCCGGGTGAAGCGTCCCTGCGCCCTTGCCAAGCGGCGAAACCGCGCTTAGATAGGCCTTTGTCCTCCCACTCCCATGCACGGAGAAGCACATGGCCCGCGTGACGGTAGAAGATTGCGTTGACAAGGTACCGAACCGGTTCGAACTGGTGATGCTGGCGGCCCACCGGGCCCGCGAGATCGCCATGGGCGATCCGATCACCGTGGAGCGCGACAATGACAAGAACCCGGTCGTGGCCCTGCGCGAGATCGCCGAAGAGACGCAAAGCGTCGATGAGCTGCGCGAGCGCATGATTCAGAGCCAGCAGACCCAGATCGAGGTCGATGAGCCGGAAGAGGACCGCATGGCGCTGCTGATGGGGGCCGAGACCCCGGACAAGCCGGCCGAAAACGAGATGGGCGACGAGGACCTGCTGCGCGCCCTGATGGCCGCCCAGGGGCAGGGGTAGCGCAAACGGGGACAGCCCCCAATGGACGGGCCGGATGAGCGTTGGCGATGCGGAAGAACTTGTCACCCTGATCCGGGCCTATAACCCGAAGTCCGACGCTGACCTGATCCGCCGCGCCTATGCCTATGGCGAGCAGGCGCATGAGGGGCAGTTCCGCCACTCGGGCGAGCCCTATTTCACCCATCCGGTCGCCGTCGCCGCGATCCTTGCCAAGCAGCGGCTGGATGACGCCTCCATCGTCACCGCGCTCTTGCATGACACGATCGAGGATACCGGCTCGACCTTTGCCGAGGTCGAGGCGCAGTTCGGCCGCGAGATTGCCGAGCTGGTCGATGGGGTGACCAAGCTGACCAACCTGCAGCTGAACTCCACCGCAAGCAAGCAGGCCGAGAATTTCCGCAAGCTGTTCATCGCCATCTCGAAGGACATGCGGGTGATCCTGGTCAAGCTCGCCGACCGCCTGCACAACATGCGCACCATCACCGCCATGCGCCCCGAAAAGCAGGTGCAGAAGGCGCGCGAGACCATGGACATATACGCCCCCCTTGCCGGGCGCATGGGTATGCAGTGGATGCGCGAGGAGCTCGAGGACCTCGCCTTCAAGGTGCTCAACCCGGAGGGCCGTGCCTCGATCATCCGCCGCTTCATCCGCCTGCAGCGCGAAAGCGGCGACGTGATCCACAAGATCACCGGCGACATCCGCGAGGCGCTGGGCAGGGCCGGGGTCGAGGCCGAGGTATTCGGCCGCGCCAAGAAGCCCTATTCGATCTGGCGCAAGATGCAGGAAAAGGAGCAGACCTTTTCGCGCCTGTCCGACATCTACGGCTTTCGCGTCATCACCGAGACCGAAGACGAATGCTACCGGGTGCTGGGCGCCATTCACCGCCGCTGGCGCGCGGTGCCCGGCCGCTTCAAGGATTACATCTCCCAGCCCAAGACCAACGGCTACCGTTCGATCCACACCACCGTATCCGGGCGCGACGGCAAGCGGGTCGAGGTGCAGATCCGCACCCGCCAGATGCACGAGGTGGCCGAGACCGGCGTGGCCGCGCATTGGTCCTACCGCGACGGGGTGCGGGTCGAAAACCCCTTTGCCGTGGACCCGGCCAAGTGGATCGCCACGCTCACCGAGCGCTTCGATTCGGGCGAGGATACCGACGAGTTTCTCGAGCATGTGAAGCTCGAAATGTATGCCGACCAGGTATTCTGCTTCACTCCCAGGGGCGAAGTGGTGAAGCTTCCGCGCGGCGCGACTCCGCTCGATTTCGCCTATGCGGTGCATACCGATATCGGCGACCGCTGCGTGGGCGCGCGTATCGACGGCCTCCGCGTGCCGCTCTGGACCCGGATCCGCAACGGCCAGTCGGTCGAGATCATCACCGCCGAGGGCCAGAGCCCGCAGGCGACCTGGCTCGATATCGTCGCCACCGGCCGGGCCAAGAGCGCGATTCGCCGCCGCCTGCGTCAGGAGGACCGGGGGCGGTTCATCAAGCTGGGGCGCGAACTGGCGCGGGTGGCGTTCGAGCATGTGGGGCGCAAGGCCACCGACAAGGCGCTGGAAACCGCCGCCAGCCGGCTCGGGCTCCCGGATGGCGACGAGGTGCTGGCCCGCCTCGGCTCGGCGGAGCTGGTGGCGCGCGACGTGGTGGCGTTGCTCTATCCCGAGGCGGTGCCGGTGGCCGACGAAATCGCCGTGGAAAGCGCCGTGGTCGGCCTCGCCCATGGCCAGAGCTTCGAGCGCGCGCCCTGCTGCCAGCCGGTGCCCGGCGAGCGCATCGTCGGCATCGCCTTTCGCGGCCGCGGGGTGGTGATCCACGCGATCGACTGCGACGGGCTCGAGGAATTTGCCGAACAGACCGAACGCTGGGTCGATCTGCACTGGCAGCCGGGCCACCACCCGGCGGTCTATACGGTGAGCCTGGATCTGACCATCGCCAATGACGCGGGCGTGCTGGGGCGCATCTGCACCCTGATCGGCGAGCAGGGGGCGAATATCTCGGACCTCGAATTTCTCGACCGCAAGCCGGATTTCTATCGGCTGATCGTGGATGTGGACTTGAGCGGGGTGGAGCACCTGCACAAGGTGATGACGGTGCTCGAG
>JALWTH010000287.1 GCA_027082975.1 Paracoccaceae bacterium
ATGCAAGGGTCGAAGGAGCGCACCACATGCTGCACCATCACCGGCGTCTCCTCGCCCGGCGCCACCGGCAGGCCCACCAGCGCCTGCTCCAGCGGCCCCGGCGTGCCGGAGGCATCGCGGGGCGAGAAATTCCACGTCGTGGGGGCGATGATCTGGTAATTGGCGATGCGCCCCCTTTCCACCCGCAGCCAGTGGCCCAGCGCGCCGCGCGCGGCCTCCGTCAGCCCCGCCCCCTTGGCCGAGTCCGGGGTCTCGCCATGCGCGATGAACGGATCCTCCGGGCGGATCTCGCCCAGCCAGCGCTCCATCGCCGGCAGCACGCGGGCGATTTCCACCATCCGCGCCACGATCCGCGCTTCGGCATTGCCGCCCCGCCGGGTCAGCGCACGCAGCAGCGGGTGCCCCGCCACCACCTGCCGGGCCAGCGCCCCCACCTCGGCCGGCGTGCCGTCAAGGCGCGGGGCCTTGCACCAGGAATAGCCCGCGCGCATTTCCGGGTCCGGCTCGGTGCGCCCGTCCATCGGGTGGCGCGCCGGGCCCTCGTCGGCGAGCCAGGCGTGGCTGACATCCTCGCTGATCGCCGAAAGCTCCAGCGCCGCCGCGCCATTGCCATTCACCCGCCCGGCGGCGAAAAGGTGCCCGCCTGCCCCGGGATAGGCGCCAAAGCTCAGGTAATGGTCATTGCCGCGCCCGAGCCGGTCAAGCCCCACATCGCGGCTGGCGGTCAGAAACAGCGACAGATCCGCCCGCGGGCGCGCTTCGGCCCAGGCCAGCAGCGCCGCCTCGCTGTCCAGCGCAGCAAAGGCCTCGAGCGCGCCGCCAAGCAGCGTGCGCTCCAGATAGCAGCGAAAGCCCGCAAGGAGCGCGCGCAGGCGGCGCAGCTCATGGGCGGCCACGACCCGCGCCGCGCCGCCGGGCTGGAGCGTGAGCGTATGCGGCCATTTGCCCGCCAGCAGCCCCACCACATGCAGGAACTCGGCGCGCGGGGCGAGCATCTCGCGCGCGCCCGCCCCCGCGCCGGGGGCAAAGCGCGCCTGCACCGCCGCGTGCCAGGGCCGGCCCGCATGGGCGGGGCGGCAGAAATCGGGCATGAAGAACAGGTAGAAATGGGACAGGTGATCGGCGAGGTTTTCGGCCGCGTGGACGATATTGGTGACCAGCTGGCCATTGTCCGCCGGCACGAGCCCCTGCGCGGCGGCAATCGCGCGCGCGGCGGCCACCGACTGGCTGACGCTGCAGATGCCGCAGATACGCGGCGCGATCACCAGCGCATCGCGCAGATCCTTGCCGCGCAGCATGTTCTCGAAGCCCCGGTAGAGCGGCGAGACCACCTCCGCGCGCGCCACCTGCCCGTCGCGTATCTCCAGGCGCACCTCGAGGTCGCCCTCGACCCGGTTGAACGGCCCCACGATCAGGCGGCTCATGGCTTCTTCCCCCTGCCTTCGGGATAGACGCGCACCCGGTCCGAGGTGGCGTTCTCGCGCAGCCGGCGCGGGGTGGCGGCCTTGGACAGCGAGGCCAGCGCCACGAACCAGGCCTTGGGCATGTCGGTGGGCAGGCCCACGGGGATGCCGGCGATCTTGGGGGTTTCGACGAAGGGGTGGCCGGGCTCCTCGAAGCCCGGCTCGGTGCAGGCGATGCAGGGATAGCCGCCGGTGATGCAGGAGCCCGCGCCGTTCCACGCCCGGCTGTTGCAGTCGCCCGCCGCCTGGGTGCCCTTGCAGCCCAGGTTTTCCATCATGCAGCCGACATCGCAGAGCTTCTCGGCGCTGGCCTTGTATTCGTAATACTCGTTGCGCGAACAGCCGTGATGGACCAGCGTGCCGGTAATGGCGCGGGGGCGGCCAAGGGGATCGAGATCGGTGCGCTTGAGCGCCCCTTCGGCCAGCATGGCCAGGGTCTCGCTCACCCAGTCGGGATGGGTGGGGCAGCCGGGGATGTTGACCACAGGCAGGCCGGTGGCATCGCGCCAGTGGCCGCCCAGCAGCCCGCCGGGGCGCTCGCCGTCATGGGCCAGCCCCACCGCGCCGGCGGCATTGTCGCCGGTCGCGGTGATCCCCCCCCAGGCGGCGCAGGAGCCCACCGCCACCACATGGCCCGCCCTCTGGGCAAGGCGCGCGATGACCTCCATCATCGGCTCGCCCGTCCCGGCCATCAGGTGAAAGCGCCCGGTGCCGCCCGGCCCGGTCATCACCGCGCCCTCGAGGCACAGGATGTCGAGGCGCTGGCGCCCCTCCAGCACCGCCTCGATGATGCCGATCGCCTCGCGCCCGGTCTCGAGGCTCAGCGCCGGGTGCCAGAGCAGCTCGATCCCTGCCGCCTCGAAGGCGGTCAGGAAGTCCGGCGCCTCGGCGCAGATCAGCGACAGCGTGCAGCCGCCGCAGCCGCCCGATTGCAGCCACAGCAGCGTGCGCCGGTTCTGCGCAGCGCGGGCTTCGGGCGCAGGCGCGCTCATGGCGCCGCCTCCGGGGGCGTGGCCGGCAGCTCCAGGGTGAAGCACGCCCCCCCCGCCGGCGCAGGCGCATGGGCAAGGCGCGCGCCCAGTTCCTCGGCCATGCGGTAGGAGAGGTAAAGCCCGAGCCCCGTGCCCTGCCCCACCGGCTTGGTGGTGAAGAACGGCTCGAAGATCCGGTCCGCCGCCTCCGGTGCAATGCCGGGGCCGTTGTCGATGACCGAGATCGTCACCCGCCCCGCCCCCGCCTGCGCAGTGATCTCGACACGGGCCCGCCCGGTGCCCGCCAGCGCGTCAAAGGCGTTTTGCAGCAGGTTCACGAGGATCTGGTGCACATGGCCGCGCCGCGTGGTAACCTCCAGCCCGTCTTCGCATGCGACCGAGATTTCCGGCATCACCCTGGCCCCCCGCCGGGCCCAGGAAAGAGCGGTCTGCACGGCGCTTTTCACGGCAAAGGTCTCGTTGGGCTCGCGCTGGTTGCCGGAAAAGCGGCGCAGGTCCTGAACGATGCTGGAGACCCGCTCGGCCCCTTCCAGCGTGCCTTCGATCAGCTCCGGCATGTCGGCGGTGATCCGGTCGATCCCCAGTTCATCGCGCAGTTGCGCCAGGGCGCGCGGCCCGATCCCTTCCCGGATCGCGCCGAGATAGGTTTCCAGGCGCGCCTGGTATTTCTGCAGCGCGTGGATATTGCCGTAGATGAAGCTGATCGGGTTGTTCAGCTCATGCGCCACCCCGGCCACCAGCCGGCCCAGCGCCGCCATCTTTTCCGAGGCGATCAGCTGCTGCTGGGCGCGCTCGAACCGCCTGAGCGCCGCGTCAAGCTCGCGATAGGCGCGCTGCAATTCGCCCATGGGCCGGCCGATCAGAACCAGCCCGGCGGGGCGGCCGCGCCGGTCGTGGCGGGGCGAGCAATTGACCGAAAGCGGGACTTCCTCGCCATTGGCGGCGCGGATCACCACTTCGCAGTCGGAAAAGGCCCGGCGCGCGCGCAGGTGGCGGGCGAAGCTGTCTTCGGTATCGGTATCCGGCGCGTGCAGCACCTCGGCCAGCGCCCGCCCCTCGAGGGCGCCCGGGGCGAGACCCGTCAGGCGGACCAGCGCTTCGTTGACCTGCACGATCCGCGCTTCGGTATCGCAGACGATCATCAGGTCGCTCATCGCCCGCATCACCGAAGCGATGAATTCCTGCGCGACTTCCAGTTCCGCGTTCTTGGCCTCGAGCGCCACCTGGCTTTCCACAAGCTCCGCATAGACCCGGTCCATCTGCCGGATCACGTCGATCCAGACATCTTCGCCACGCGCGCCCGTCACCAGCGCG